>CAWVUN010000477.1:0-1513 GCA_963932495.1 uncultured bacterium | reverse complement strand
ATTTACATTCCTTAAATTGCTTGTGATTTTAAATATATGATTTTATTAGGTTTATTTTTTTATTTTTTTTACGCAAATATTGGTCTCAATTTTGCTCTTATAGCAATTGCGACGTTATTGTAGTCGGGATGTTATAGTTGATTGGGAGACTGATTGCATGGCTTATAACTTAACGATACCATTGTCTTCCGCAGTGTTTGGTTTGGGAATGTTACATGCTTTTGATGTGGATCAGATCATGACGATTTCGGGTTTGGCCGGTTCGAAAACCGATTCTAAAAAATTGCTTTCTTTGTGATTGCGTTGGGCATTAGGGCATGGTTTGATTTTGCTAATGGTAGGAATTGGCGCGTTATCTTTTGGGATGGCTTTACCAGGAAAAATGAGCCGGTTGGCCAAATCGGGTGTGGGATTTGTTTTAATTGGTATAGGTTTGTGGACTTTTTGGGATTTGTCTAGAAAGAACTTAGAAGATTGGGTTGAAAAAAAATACAAAACGTTAAGAACAGTATCCCATCAATTCAGACTGAAGAAGATTTAGAGTCTGAGCCATCAGGAAAAAAAAATAGCTCTATTATTATTGGTATGATTCATGGGCTTGCGGGATTGGCCGCTTTTTGTGGGTTAATTCCTATTACTAATCAAGGTTCGACTTGGTTTGATTTAGCGTATCTAACGTTATTCAGTTTGGGCGTATTGACTGCCATGACGGTTTTCGGAGGTTTGTTTGTCGTCTTTTTTCGACAATTGAATCTGAAAGCGTTTCGCATGGCAGTTGCTATTAGAGTTTTGTCGCTCTTAGCAACTTCTTATTAGGAGCCTATTGTATTCATGACAGTGCTTAATAAAACAGATTCGGTAGATTCGATAGTGCCGAGCGCATGGCGTGCGCAATTGGATTTGGGTTTTACCGCAAACAACGATCGCACGATTTTAAGTCATCGGAGTCATTTCGGACCGTTGCAGGTTCAAAAGCCTTTTTACCCAGAAGAAAATGGAACCGTTCACGTTTATATTTTACATCCTCCCGGCGGAGTTGTGGGAGGGGATTTTTTAAAACTAAATATTGATGTAAAAAGAAACGCGCATTCATTGATCACGACTCCAGCTGCAGGTAAGTTCTATCGATCTTCTGGGCCGGTTGCTAGGCAAAGTCAAACTATGCGAGTTGCTCCTGGAGGTATTTTAGAATGGTTTCCTTTGGAGAATATTTTTTTTTCCGGTGCGAACGTTCGGATTGAGACCCGAGTGGATCTTTCTGACGATAGTCATTTTATAAGTTGGGATATTTTTTGTCTTGGCAGACCCGCTTCCAGTGAGCGTTTTGACCAGGGTTTTTTAAACCAACGAATGGAAATTTGTCGAAACGGTGCTCCTTTAAGGGTCGATATCTTAAACGCTAAAGGTGGTTCGGATTTTTTGGACGCAAAGTGGGGATTGATGGGTTATCCCGTTATAGGAAATATGGTGTGCGCAACCGACAATCAAGAAGTTGTCGATTTGATGAGAGATA
>CAWVUN010000476.1:0-1529 GCA_963932495.1 uncultured bacterium | reverse complement strand
CGTTAATTGGTGAAGTAAAAAAAGATCGTTTATTTTCTCGGGACGGTGCCCAAGTAGGTGATAAAGTTTTTGTTACTGGTTGTATTGGGGACTCTGCTTTGGGTTTAAAAATTATGCAAACCACAAAAAAACTCAAAGGTTCAGTAAAAGACAAAAGTTATTTGATTCGTAGACATCAATCGCCTACTCCCCGAATGGAAGAAGCTAAAACACTCATTAAATCTAAATGCCAAATAACATCGGCAATAGACGTCAGTGACGGCCTAATCCAGGATTTAAGACATATTTTGAAAGCATCTGGTGTAGGTGCTAAAATTAGCGAAATGTCTATTCCAACCTCCCTAGAGCTAAAAAGGCTTTGCAATATCAACAAGTTAGATAAAAAATCATTGCTCCTACTAGGAGGAGAAGATTATGAATTACTATTTACTTTAGGGCCAGAGAATGCTAAAAAAATAGTAAGCCGATTCTTTAAAAGAGGTATGCCTTTGACGGAGATAGGAGAGATCACTTCTTCCCGTGAGGAAGTTCTCCTTGAAACCCTAAATGGCAAGATAGAAGACGGGTCTTGCTTTAAAGGTTATAACCATTTTTAATTTTTACATATCTGAAGATACAAAAGATTTTTTCCCCAAAGCTTAACGTAATACGTTGGGGGAAATTGTTAATAGATATCTTTAGAAATCGTTTTGGACGAAACTGACTCAACATTCATTCGACTCATAATTAGCGTTGTTCTTCTTGGATTTTCTGGTTTTTTTTCTTCCTGTGAAGCGGCGTTTTTCTCGCTTAATCCCCTTCAATTAAACACGCTTAGGGAAAAAGGTAAAACTGGAGAGCTGGTTTTTTCTCTTATGCAAGAACCTAGGAGACTCCTTGTTTCCATCTATATAGGAAATGAAGTTGTCAATGTCGCTATTTCCGCTATCGCCACTTCCCTAGCTTACCAAACCTTTGGCAACATGGGTGTGAGTTTAGCTATCGGCTTAGCGACTTTCTTTCTATTACTTTTTGGCGAAATCATACCTAAAACCTTGTCCATGCATTTTGCAGAATCTTATGTGTTGTTTGCAGTGCGTCCCCTTAGATTATTTTTTATCGTGGTTCAGCCAGTTCAAAGACTTCTAGTTCTTTTCTCGGAGTTTTTGATGAAAACATTCGGCTGGGAAGATCAAAGCAACGCTGCCCACAAAATTTCCGATGAAGAAATAAAAACCATGGTTGATATCGGAGAGGAGGCGGGAGGCTTAGAAGCCGAAGAAAGTCGAATGATTCAAAACGTTATTAAATTTGGCGAAACAACAGCCGAAGAAATAATGACTCCCAAAATAGAAATGTTTACGTTAACAAGCAACGAAACGCTTGAAGAAGCTCTACCTAAAATCATTGAAAATTTCTATTCTAGAGTGCCTGTTTACGACGAAGAAGGAGAGGAGATTGCTGGTATCCTTTTCACAAAAGAAATTAACAAATTAAAAATGTCGCAAACTGAAAATGCGAAATTGAAAAACTGCTGCCATCCTCCCCAT
>CAWVUN010000475.1:0-1530 GCA_963932495.1 uncultured bacterium | reverse complement strand
AATTAGGGAAAATTCGTAGAGAGATAAAGGGCGATGCGAGAGGAACGGTTCTCCCTTTTTCTAGCGTTACAAGAGAAGGTAGGAAAGAGCTTTGGGATTGGATATTAGATAAAGCAGACTTAAAAAGAGGTGTTAAACCCGCCGAGAAAAAAGAACCAGAGTAGTTCTTTTTCCCCGACAGTATAAAATTATCCCCAGAGAGCGTCGTCCATAACTAATCGTTCGACCTTTTGCCCGTTGCCGATATGTTGGTCTAATATTTCGTCGACATCTTCAGGCTTAACCTTGTTATACCAAACCCCATCGGGATATACTATTACCACTGGACCCATAGAGCAGGGTCCTAAACAGGATGAAGTAGACATTATTGCTTTTTCAAATAATCCTTTGGACTCGATCCCCGCTTGCAACTTTTGCAAAACATCGGTAGCTCCGTTTTCTCCACAAGAACCTCTTGGATGCCCTGGTGGTCTTTGGTTGGCGCATACTAGGATGTGATATGCTGGTTTTGGCATGTAGCCTCCTTTTATCTATAAAGAAATACGAAATAAATGATTTTGATGTTTTAAAAAGGTAACGGATTCAAAAAACCATTTCTTTTTAAAACCTAACCACGCAAATATGGACAATCATACCTTATCCTTGGACGATTTAAAGGAAAAAATAGCGATAATTTGGCCTGAACCGTCTGATAAAATGAATCTAGTTCCGCTTGCTGGCGACGCCTCGACTAGAAGGTATTACCGTGTTAGTGAGGAGGGTTTTAAAACTCTTGGAAGGCACCTCATAGTGATGCAGCTAGAAAAGCCTCAACCCAATACCTCAATCGATTTTATTGTGTTGACGGAATTTCTAATGAAGCTGGGAATGCCCGTACCAAAACTTTATTATTATGACGAAGAAAAAGGGTTTCTCTATTTAGAAGATTTCGGCGATCTACTTTTGCAAGATATTGTTGATTCTCTAACAAACCGAGAAGAAAAATCAAAATGGTACCAAAAGGCAATCAAGTTGTTGGCAGAGCTACAAATCCAAGGAGGGAAAAACTCAGACCAAAGTTGTCCTGCATTTACTCGCTATTTTGATTTAGAAAAATTAATGTGGGAAATGGACTTTATGATCGCCCATTTTTTACAGAACCTGCGGGATTGCCGCCTCGAGCAAGAGGACATCGAAGAGATTAGAGGAGTCTTAATTCCGCTTTGCCAAAAGTTGGCCGATCAAGAGCGTTGCTTCACTCATCGTGATTTCCATAGCAGAAATATCATGGCTCTAGACGGATCTCTAAAAATTATCGATTTTCAAGACGCGCGTTTAGGGCCTCGACAATATGATTTAGTCTCCCTGTTAAAAGATTCTTACGTGGAATTAGATGACGCGTTAGTGGATGAAATGATCGATTATTTTATTGATTGTTTAGAGGATGCAGGTATTAAAAAAATAGATCGGTCTGCCTTTAAACAAATTTTTGATTTAATGTCAATTCAAAGAAACTTAAAAGCAATAGGGACATTTGCCTATCAGAAAGCT
>CAWVUN010000474.1:0-1556 GCA_963932495.1 uncultured bacterium | reverse complement strand
CGTTGAAATTCGCAACCATTGCTTAGTTGAAAAAATATTGGTAGAAAATCGCAAAACCAGGGGAGTGATTGTTAACGGACAAGAAATTGAATCCGACGTTGTATTATCCAACTCTAGCCTACCCGCTACAATTCATAAGCTAACGGGCGACGAGCATTTCACACCAGAGTTCCTGAAAGAAGCGCGAAAAGTTAGGATGAATAACAGCAGTTGCCAAGTCTATATGGGAATAAAAAAAGGCGAGAAAATCGATTATTCCGGAGACTTACTATTTACTTCGGTAACAGACGAATTCAGTGCTAAGTCTTTATGCGATAAAAACGTCACAAGCAGAACTTTCTCCTTTTACTATCCTGAGACTCGACCGGGAACCGACCAATACTCCATTGTTTCTTCCACCAACGCCAACTTTGAAGATTGGGCAAATTTGAGCGAGGAAGAATATCATATTCAAAAAGATAAATTGATCCAGTCCACGTTAGACGCGCTTGAGAAATACGTTCCAGACATTCGAAAAAAGATCGACCATGTTGAAGCTTCGACGCCAAAGACTTTTAAACGCTATACTATGCACACCCGCGGTTCGTCTTTTGGCACAAAATTCGAAGGACTAAAAATTAGTAAAGAATTGCCAGAACAAATTGACGGTTTATTTCATACAGGATCTGTAGGAATCATCATGTCAGGTTGGTTAGGTGCCGCGAATTATGGAGTTATAGTTTCCAATGAAGTTGATCGATTCCTTAGAAAAGTAAAATTGGATCGACTTGAAACCGTCGGCGTTTAGATTATAGAACTCGAT
This sequence comes from uncultured bacterium, assembly GCA_963932495.1. Taxonomy (GTDB): domain Bacteria; phylum Nitrospinota; class Nitrospinia; order Nitrospinales; family JAJDAT01; genus JAJDAT01. The sequence continues at coordinate 754 of CAWVUN010000474.1, read as the reverse complement.
TCTTTAACATTCGCAACTTTGGTTGCAATTGTCTAAGAATTTCACCCTCCCGTTAAATCCCTATGCAATTTGACTTTTCCGATCAAACCGCTGTTATAACAGGAGGCACCCGAGGTATTGGTCGAAGCGTTTCGGAAGCGTTTTTAAAAGCTGGTGCTAAAGTCGTCGCGACTTACAAAAGTAATCACGAAGCGGCGGAAGCTTTTTCCAAAGAAAACTCTCAATACTCCTCCCAAATACAACTTGCATCGTTTGATGTCTCCGATAGCAATGGGGTCGAAGGATTCTACAAACTAGTAGAGAATCAATATGGTCCCTTCCAAGTTTTAGTAAACAACTCAGGTATTCGTAAAGATTCCGTAGTCGGAATGATGAAAGAAGAAGATTGGCGCGATGTTATTGACGCTAATTTGACGGGAACATTTTTAATGAGCAAACTGGCTGTTCACCATCTGATGGGGCAGCGGTATGGGAGAATCGTAACCATCACCTCTCCAATTGGAAGAATGGGCTTCGCTGGGCAGTCAAACTACGCAGCATCAAAAGCAGCTCAAGTAGCCTTTACTCAGTCATTATCAAAAGAAGTTGCCAGCCGCGGCATAACCGCCAATTGCGTATCCCCAGGCTTTATCGAAACTGACTTTATCTCCGATCTTTCCGACAAACAACGCGATAGTTATAAAGCCCTAGTCCCTCTCAAGCGCTTTGGAAAACCTGAAGAAGTCGCTAATGCCGTTTTATTTCTCGCCTCTCG
>CAWVUN010000473.1:0-1564 GCA_963932495.1 uncultured bacterium | reverse complement strand
AGAAAATGCATCGAATTGAACCCCTTACACTCTGGCGCGGAACGAGAACTCCAAAGCTTGGAGGCGAGTTTTGCCGAAGCATAAAAATAAAATCGCGGTTTTTGCTTCGGAGCCCGTCACCGGTAGAATAGGAGGATTGGGAATTCGCCAATTGGAGATCGCGCGAGTTTTAAGTCGGCATTTTGAAGTTCGATTGTTGACACCTTATGCGATAACGTCGCATAAAGAATCCTTCCCCATAGAAAAGATTTCATTCGAATCCCCAAATACTTTATCGCCTCATGTTCAATGGGCAAATGCTGTTTACGCACACCATCCAGCTATTTCAGCTTACGCAAAAAAATATAAAGTCCCCGTCGCTGTTGACTTATTAGTCCATGAATATTTTGAGGCGTTGGAAAGGGAACCTTTAGAAAAGATGAAGCGGCAAGAAGTAGACGTTCATTTTTCTAATTCGATTTTAAACTTTTCACGCCAACTCGCTATGGGAGATTTTTTTGCTTGTCCAAGCGGAAGAAGTCGCGATTATTATTTAGGAGCCCTGACTTTAACGGGAAAACTAGATCCAGAAATTTATTCAAAAGATCCAGGCCTTAACTCTATTGCGGATGTGGTTCCGTTTGGGATACCAAGTGGTAAACCCAAAAGTGGTAAACGTTTTTTTCGAGGAAAACTCGTAGGAGTCAAAGAAAATGATTTTATCGTTTTATGGGGCGGTACCTTAGCTAATTGGTACGATGTCGAAACTCCTTTAAAAATGATGAAACGTATTGCTAAATCACATCCAGCTGTGAAGCTCGTTTTTACTGGGTTTGCAAACCCTATGCAGGCAGAGCCAACAGAAACTTATGTGCGCTCCGAAGAGTTGGCAAAAAAATGGAAATTGTTAAATAAATCGGTTTTTTTCTATAAAGACTGGATACCTTATGAAGATCGGCAATATTACTTAACCGAATGCAACGCGGGAATTGTGACGTTCGAGGATCATTTAGAAAACCGGTTTTCTCAACGCATAAGGTTGCTAGATTACGTATGGGCTGGCCTACCGGTTTTAACCAATCCAGGCAATGTTTTAGGCGATTGGATTCGGGACAAGTCGCTAGGTGAAACAATTTCTTTTGGCGATGATAAAACTCTATCAAAGATTGTGACAGATTGGTCAGAAAATCCTAGTGCAGCACAAGATATAAAAAAACGGATGGATCGGGCAAAAAAAGAACTTTCTTGGGAAAAAGTTTGTGGTCCATTGATTCGTTTTTTCCAAAACCCTAAACCGTTAGACTCTTTGTTGTTGAGAGTGGAGTTTTCGGATTGGGAATCCTTTTTGAAAAGGGAGTCGATTACTCGTGATGAATTATCCAGGTCAGCCTCGGCTAATCCATTTTTACGTCCGAGCATTGCTAAAGAATATTTGAAGAGTGGAAACCTAGACCGCGCTAAGCAAACTTTATTAGAACATATAAAACTATTTGGAGATGGATTGGACAACCCTATTTTTCGCTTTCCATTATTCGGTATTATTCCAGACCTAAGTCTGGATGAATTGTCAGAAATTTGTGAGTCT
>CAWVUN010000472.1:0-1583 GCA_963932495.1 uncultured bacterium | reverse complement strand
CTAAATGGGAGACCTGATTTTGCTCAGGCGTGGAATGCTTCAGCTCTTTTATTAAAAAAACTAGGACAGATCGACGCAGCGATCGAAAACTTTCAAAAAGCTTTGAGCATCGATCCTAATTTCTTTTTAGCCTTCAACAATATCGGTAACGCACTTCGGGATAAAGGCATTTTAAATGAGGCTTTTGAGTGTTATGAAAAAGCTTTAAAAATTAACCCAGAGTATGCGGATTGTTATTATAATCTTGGGATTGCTTTCATCGACGACGACCAACAAGAAAAAGCCATTAAGGCGTTTAGACAAGCTACAATTATCAACCCAAACCATGTGGATGCATTTTGCAATCTGGGAACCACTTTTATCCGTCTGGGCAAAAAAGACGATGCTATAAAAGCATGCAAAAAAGTTCTCAACTTATCACCTAACAACTCAACCGCTCGCCACATGTTATCAGCTTTAGAAGAAGATAAACCAGATTCAGCACCTCCTGATTTTGTAGAAGAACTTTTCGACAAATACGCGGTTAGATTTGAAAACCACCTTATCAATAAATTAGCATATCAAACACCTACTGAGCTTCGTGCCAAATGGGACTCTCTAAAAGAACCACCTTTCGATCATCTATTAGACTTAGGGTGTGGAACTGGGTTAGCCGGATTAGAGTTTCACGACGTCTCCAAAAAAATAACTGGTGTCGATATTTCCTCCGCAATGCTAGAAAAAGCTAAAGAAAAGTCTATTTATTTTCACCTAGTAAAATCAGAACTAGTTGAATTTTTTTCTACAGATAAAAATAAGTACGACGGGTTTACAGCTGCCGACACATTGATTTATTTTGGCAACTTGGAACAAGTTTTCGCAGGAGTTAATTCGCTATCCAAGGCTGGAGCTTATTTTATTTTTTCTATAGAGCTTTCTAACAACGAAAACTTTATTCTCCATCTTAATGGGCGGTTTTCTCATTCTGATAGCTACATCCAATTTTTAGCTCAAAAATATTCATTTACAACTTTGTTGAATCAACAGACAACTCTGCGCAAAGAAAACAAATTGAATGTACCAGGGCGAATTTACGTATTAAAAGCAGGGAACAACAACCATAACCCTTAGCAGGGTAGTGAGGGAAAAATTTCTTTTTTTATGATTGATAATCAAGTTCAATTTTTCTTCAATACACAAACTCTACTTCGTGCGAGTTAAAATGGATAAAACACAAATCATAACTCTGATGGACCAAATAGTTTTTTTTGACGATTTCTGTCAAGAAGATAAAGAAAAACTAGCAGCATTGTAAGAGGGAATTGTAGAATACGATCCTGGCTAAATAATTATTTATCAAGGAGACTTAGATCAAACTATTTTTGTCCTGATTAAAGGCTAGATCTCCATTTATAAAAACGATACTCCAGATTCGGAACACAATTCATTAGCTCCTGGAGCGGTCTTTGGCGAAGTCCCTTTAATCACTGGAGCACCGAGATATACAAATGCTGCTGCCAAGACTTACGTAGTCGCCCTCAAGCTAGACGGCCGTTTGTTTCATGAGTTGGAAGAACTATCGATCCTAAATAAGTTCAAGGATC
>CAWVUN010000471.1:0-1623 GCA_963932495.1 uncultured bacterium | reverse complement strand
CAGCAAAGAGAATGGGTGTGCCGAATGAAGTGAAGATGTGGAATAACGGAATGTCTGCTTGCGCTGTCTGCGATGGAGCTTTGCCTTTTTTTAGAAACCAGCCTTTGATGGTAATAGGCGGAGGAGATACGGCAGTAGAAGAAGCGTCCTATTTGACCAAATTTGGAAGTGTAGTTTATCTTGTACATCGAAGAGATGAGCTTCGCGCTTCAAAGATCATGCAAAAACGCGCTTTTGATAACCCTAAGATTGATATTATGTGGGACTCTCTTTTCGTAGACGCATTGGGAGAAGATTTTGTTACAGGTGGTCTCGTGAAAAATCTGAAATCCGGTGAAGAAAAGAAAATTCCACTAGCTGGAATTTTTTACGCAATTGGACATACGCCCAATACGAAAATCTTTGAAGGTATCATCGATTTAGACGAAACTGGTTATATCAAAGTGAGAGCAGGAACTCAACAAACTAATATTGAAGGCGTTTTCGCCGCTGGCGACGTGCATGATAAAGTTTATAGACAAGCTGTTACAGCTGCTGGAGCAGGATGTGCATCGGCGTTAGAAGCCGAACGATGGTTAGCTGAACAAGGAATAGAATGACTCAATTTATAGAGTTCTAAATTTAAAGTGTTTTGGCGTTACTTTCTATCTTTATAAAACTCTAACTTCACTTATCCACTATGGAGGCGCGGTCCCAATTTAAATAATTGCCGCGCCTTTTTTATATAGTTCTTCTCTTTTTTTTCGTTTAGTTGGTTGACGGATTAAATGCCTCAAGCTTAAATAAGTTTTTCCTCTTAGTTCTTTTCTCAATTGTTAATAGATCATGAAAAGGCTTGTTTTTAATGAATCAAGGTACCTCTAAAATTAGAAGTTTTTTTAAACTCACGTTTGCCAACCTGGTCATCTTTTTATTAGCTACAATCATGATTGAGTTGTGCGGGCAAGCTTATCTTTATTTTCATCCAAGTTTTAATAATAATTGTGCCATCCCTCATAAGATATTAGGTTGGAAGTATGCTCCACACTGTAATTTTGTTCATACTGGAGGGAGGTACAATGCTGAGTTTGAAGAGAAAATTACGACGAACTCCCATGGTTTTAGAGATAAAGAAAGAACTCTAACAAAACCGTCTAATACGATTAGGATTGCGTTTATGGGAGATTCGATGATGGAAGCGTTGCAAGTTCCTTTCGGAAAAACTGCGGGACAGGTTCTTGAAAATAAATTAAACAGAATGTCGAACTCAGATAATAATCTAAAGTATGAAGTTTTAAACTTTGGAGTAGGGAACTATGGATTAGGCCAAATGTTTCTTGCATATAAAGAGTTTGCTGAGAAGTTTAATCCAGATTACGTTTTGGTTTTTGTAAATGAGTATTTGATGGAGAGAACGATAGAGTTTCAAAGATTTGAAACCCAGATAAAAAGTGGTAACTTTTTCTCAAATAGGCCGGTTTTCTGGTTCAAAAATCCAAAAGTGACAAAAGAAATTAACTTGTTGTCGTCAAACAAACAAAGATATTTTTCGAAACTGGAGAAAACATTTTTTTTAATAAATCCGCCTATTTATCTCTCGGGGTTTAAAAAGTGGTATCAAGAAACATTATCTAAAAGACAAAG
>CAWVUN010000470.1:0-1631 GCA_963932495.1 uncultured bacterium | reverse complement strand
ATCAAAAGATATCTTTAAAAAGTAAGTAAATTCTAAAACCTCCTTCGATTCCATACTCAAATCAAATAACGCTACCAATAATTCTAAAGAGTAATAATATCAACGATTATTCTGCTAAAGAAAATTGTTGCGCGCTTCCAATCTTTCCAGCCTTAATTGTCCTTTTTCGTCTTCTTTATCCATTAGATACTCTAAAGAGAAAAATCAATAAAATCGTTAAATTGCGTGTCAACGCGATCAAAAAAAACATCTAAATCTTTGGGGTTTAGACTTAATTGTTCCCAAAGTTTGGGTTCTATTGGCGGAACAAAAGTATCGCCAATAGAACCTAATTCCATAGCCTTAATAATTATATCTGCCACATTTGTGATGCAACATTCCTGAACCACATTAGTTCCATTTAAAGGTTCGTGATGATATCGGACCATTTCTTCTAGGGAAGAAGGCAACATAAAATTATTATTGTAAGGGCAAAAACTTCACCATGGGGAAGAAATAACGCTTGATCAGTCAAGAAGCCAAAAATTGAAACAGGTTCTGAGTTAGATTCCATAAACAACCTTTTCGCCAAAATAGCTTAAAAATTCAAAAAAATAATTGCTAATTAAATTATTTTTGGATAAACCTGAAAAAAAATATTCTAATAGACTCATTAGCTACGAATGAAAAGTCAATAAGTAGCCAGAATAAACCGACGCAATTAAGCTAAAAAAAGTCATCCCATAAAAAATAAAAGCTGCTTTTGAAAATGCTTTTACATAAGAATAACTAGCACTAAACACATAAAAAATAGCAGCTAATAATGAGTAGCCCTGGTGAGCTTCTATCTCAATTGTCGTCCTCAAATCTAAATCTGAAGAAATCATCCCAGAAAGACCAGCTAACATCAAAATCAATAATCCAATGCTAAAGTTAAAGCTCGCCGCCGGAACAAGTTTGGGGTTTTGTCTCTTTTTTGATAACCACAGAAGCCAAATACCTGCTATAAAAAGCGGCAGCGGGAAATGAGAGAAAAAAGGATGAAATGTAACGGAACTAATCAAAACAATTCACACCGTCTACTTAAATTCATTACATTCTTATATATTAAAATAGATAAGTCGATCAGTCATAGCGTCCAAAAACAATATCTTCAATTAACTGGCCCTGTGTCTAAAGCTTTATCGTACCCAACCAATTCAACATATCCCTTCCCGTTTACGCTTTTGTCGTCAGACACTCCTGTTACCGTTACACTTCCTTCCCAATATGCACCAGCAATCGAACGTAACTGATAAAGTTCTTGATCCGAAAAGTCCGGAATTATTTTTAAACTTAATTCATACTTTGGAACTGTAACTATCCAACTAGCTGGATACACCGCTCCTGTTTTTTCGCTACGCCAGGTTGATATCGCTTTAACACTAAAATCTTTCAGTTCCAAGTGAGAATTCGAACCATCTTCAAACACAATTGTTCCAGAAGAAAATGGTTCGGTAGATCCATTTTTCACACGAATCCTATAAAGCATAAGCTCCGTTTGATTATCCAATTTAATTGAGAACCAATCCCACCCAACTTGCTCCTTATTCAACTGGCTACTCGAAAACTCGCGATCCATCCAACCAGTTCCACTAACCTCAAACTCTTGT
>CAWVUN010000469.1:0-1639 GCA_963932495.1 uncultured bacterium | reverse complement strand
TAAGTGGAGCAAAGTATATATTTCCCGCATTATCTTCACCATTACATTTTTCTTAATGCTTACTAGTTTTTTTCAAGTTAAGCATTGGAAAAATAGTGTCTCTCTGTTTTCTCATACCCTTCAGCACACTTTAAATAATGAAACGGCACACTTAAATTTAGGGACAGCTTATTCAGACCGGGAAGATGTTACTAAAAAACTGGAACATTATTTAACAGCAGCCAGGATTAATCCGAATAATCATAGGACTTACTACAATATTGGAGATATATTTTTAAAAAGAGGAAAAACTGACAAGGCTATTTATAACTATAAAAAGGCTTTAGGGATTAAACCTAATTTTGCCAAAGCTCATAATAATTTGGGAATTGCTCTTTCAATGAAGGGTAACTCCCAACAAGCGGTTAAACATTTTCAACTGGCATTGGCTTTAGATTCGCAGATGGTTAATGCGCGGCTAAACTTGGAAACTATTTTGCGGAAATAAATACACTTGGTCATCTTGATATAACATTAGGATTACTTTGGAGTTTAAATTGTTATATGTCTCGATTTATCCTAGAAAAATGTTAAGTTGGGTTCTTCGCTGAAGAGCTGATAGATTAATTGCAGAGAGTATGATTGCAGATTTCTAATTCTCTTTGAAGCCTAATTTATAAATAAGATATTTATCCATTGGAACGTTACCAAACGCGAAAGGTAACGGGCCCCATGAGTAAGTATAAAATCCCGCTCCCATAACGTTATTCATTGAACTAATACCAAAAAGTGTGGGGAATTCGACTTGTTTTTTCCAAAGTGTTTTTTCTGGAGGGAAGTAAAGATTAAAGTCGTGCGAATTATATATTGGTATGACAATTATATCCTCACTTCTTAATCCTTTTCCATCAAATGATTTGCCACCTCCCTCTTCCATATAAAACTGGAAACCCCAATGTCCTGAAAAAAATAAAGAATCTGATTTTTGGCTGTAACTTTGCGTAAACTGTTTTGCAGCGTCACGAGCGTTATTTGCCATTCTATAATCGGCCGCATTTAGCCATACAGCTAAAGTAAATGATATGAGTATGGCAGTAACTAGCTTGAGATTGTTAAAAATACTGCATTTATCTAGATGGAGCATTTCTATTCTACGAGCGATCAAAATTCCTACTGCAGGAGCCATGGGTAGAAAGGAACGTCCATTGATTGCCCAATTGATATTTGCGGCAAAAATAAAAGTTCCTAAAATCCAAAGGGTTAATAAAATTGAATTAGGTGTAAAGCGGTTTGTTATATCTAGAATTGTCAGAGTTATCAACCCTAAGCCCCCGACAGCAATAAAGGAACATTGAATAAATGTCGACCAATATAAATTGTCTTCGCTGGGAAATGGAGGCCAAAGAGCTAAAGTAGTTTTTGGTAAAATTAAAATTAGGATTAAAATTAAACCGATCCATCTTATGAGAATTCTTAATTGGCAAAGTAGAGGCGATAGAAATAAAATAGAAACGTAACACCCTCCTGTAAAACAAAACCCTACTAAGGTTTTTAACCAAAATGGTTCGCTTACTGCTTTTCGAGCGGACTGAGAGTATCCCATTGCTGAAAAAAGTTGTCCGGAACCATATAGAGAGTGAGTGATCCACTCATAGCCTAT
>CAWVUN010000468.1:0-1669 GCA_963932495.1 uncultured bacterium | reverse complement strand
AAGATTAACTTCTTTTCCAAAAAGATCATAAACACCGCCAAAAGGCACAACCGCAAAGGTTAAGATTGCAGGTATCAACGCTATTATTGGGCTCAAAGTATGAAGAACTGGGTTTGCTCCTCTGGGAATAAAGTCCTCTTTAGTAAACATTTTTAGAGCGTCGGCAATGATGTGAAATAACCCTAAAGCACGAAAACCTAGAACATCTGCTCGGTTAGCTCCAATTCTGTCTTGCATGATAGCACTTTGTTTGCGCTCTACCCATGTGAGGATGGGCGCAAAAAAACCAACGGTTACTCCTAATACAAAAAGTACTTTTACAAGAGTAATGACAAAATCCAATAACATAAAGAAGTCTGCTTAGTTTAAGGGGCCAATAAGAGGTTGACGCTTGTTGATGGGATAGTCTTTTCTAAGAGGGTGTCCTTTAAAAGCTTCATATAAAAGAAGCCTTTTCATATTTGGATGCCCTTTAAAGTTAATTCCATACATATCCCAAATTTCTCTTTCGTACCAATCAGTTGTTTTCCAAAGAGAAGTCAGTGTGTCAATTTCGCATTCTTCTTCGCTGACAGGGGCTTTAACTCTAACGCGATTATTGTTCTTTAATGAATAGAAATGATAAACCATTTCAAATCGTTTAGGTTTTTTATCCATATAATCGACGGCCGTAATATCCATCAAAAAATTGAAGCATAGTTCTTTATCGTCTCTTAGAAACTTTGCGACTTCCACAATGCATTCTTTATCGATGGTAACGGTTTGGTCGCCTCGAAAGTCATGGCTTTCAAGAACTTTACTGCCAAACTTATCTTTTATTCTCTCGATTATGTGAGTATCTGTATCCATTAGATTGTGTATTGTGTTTTATGAAAGAAATAACTTATTCCCACTCTAACCCGCCTCGTTTCCAAACATAAATAAGGCCGATTCCAAGGATAAATATGAAAGCCATCATTTCAACGAGACCAAAAAGGCCCAGCTTTTTGTATAGAATTGCCCATGGGAATAGGAATACTGCTTCAATATCAAATAAAATGAAAAGGACTGCAACCAAATAAAACTTTACTGAAAAGCGTTGTCGTGGGGAGACAATTTGTACTTCACCACATTCAAATGGTTCCATCTTTTCGGCAAATTTTTTCTTTGGACCTAACAGGGAAGTCGCCACTACCATACCAACTGCAATGCTTGTGGCAAAAAATAACATCAATATTATCCCTGTATATTCGGATAACATGCATTCCTCCAAAAACTTAGCGTTCTTTTAGAATTCAGGGTTCTAATAATCCGCTTTTAAGTTAAATGATTAAGTCAAAAGTGGCAATCGTTGTCGTTCAAAATGGTTAAGAAAAATCAACGATAAATGGGAACCTTAAAACCTCTAAAAATAATGAAAAATAGACGGGAGATGATACTTCGCTCTGACAGATTTGTCAACGATCAACCCGTAAAATTGGCAATAATAGCCGAAACCAAATAGGCTGTCAAAATTAATATTTCCTAAGTTTAAGTTCTAGCTTTTGGCAATATATAAATCAATTGGCATATTGATAATAATTAAATCTAATTAAGGCCTTTTGATAAGTAACTCTATCCCTTTTTCAAAAAACACAAGATTAAATATTAGTTTTAATGCGAAAGAGATTAGGACTTTTTTATTGTCAAC
>CAWVUN010000467.1:0-1710 GCA_963932495.1 uncultured bacterium | reverse complement strand
TGCCAAAATCTAACTAGTGCTATTGACTTGGCAATTATTGGGATCGTTTTATGTTACCATACCCTTTATATTTCGAGAACCGTCTTGCGGAAGTTTTCGTAAAAAAATCAAAAATTACAAAAATGATGGGTTCATAGTGGATTCCATCAGTTTGTCGAACTATAATAAGCTACACTCAATCAACTAAATAATTGAACGACTGCCGGTAACTATATCATATAGTTATGGCAGTAAAGGAGTTTAGGATTTTACCCTGTGCTTCTATAGAGTTTTTCATTATAAAAGAGGGATGATAATTACCCATGGCTGGAAATGAAACTAGTGCCGAAATAATGGCAAAGATAATATTGGATGAAGCAAACCTAGCATTTTGCGAAACTACCGAACGTCAAGATGAGCCGGGGAAAAGAAACCCTGAAGGTTCCTGTTGGGATCAAGGCAAAATGGAAGGTGAATATGACGAAGATGATTTTCAAAAAATTTTAGAACTTCAAGCAAAAGCTGCGACAGTTTGCGACGATCATCCTGAGTTGGAAGATTTAACGGCTGAGATATTTAAATCAATCACTTCGGAGAATGCTGAAGAAGTCCTAAAAAAGATGTCGGGAAATAAAGAGATTTTGGAGTTGGGTCGCGTTAGCGTAACTGTGTTTTTATTACGGTTTCCTTCACCTGAATCTTTTATCAATAAAGGCCATCCTTTGGTAATGGCTTCGGACGATTATATGCTCCAAAACTCGGACACGCAAAATTGGTACGATTTTAAAAATATTGCAGATGAGTTTGGTTGGGTGTGAAAAAATATGGCCTCCTATTTAATTATCGTTTATAAAATGAGGCTGAGGAAAAACAATACTGAAGAGAGTCCGGCTTTTAAGTCTTCAAAGTTAGATGACCGAAAGCTAGTTTAAGATTCTCCAAAAAGTAATGAAGACAAGACAATGATTTTGGCCAAGGAATCAATATAGAAAATGTCGTTAAGATACAAGCTAGCGAAAGAGACGTTTAAGAATAAAAAAGTTCCTCCCAAAGTAAAGATGGGAGAGGAGCATGTTTCTGCGGATCAACGCGGAAATAAATCTTCTATAAAACAAGGAAAAGCGTCCAGCCCTCTTAGTTTAGATATAGAAACTATTACAGAAAAACCTCAAGTTGAAGGGCCAAAAGAGGATCTTTCTCGACGAGATTTGTTTGGTTTTATGAATATCAAACAATACTCCGAAGAAAATAAACCCGCTAAGGTTAAAAAGAAAAAAAAGAAAAAGAAAAAACTTTCAAAAGATATAGAAGCGGCTGTCGAAGCTATAGAGTCTAATGATACTTTAGGTTCATCTGATCTAGTAGTTGAAGAGATAGTGCGACGAGAATTACCAAAACCTGGGGTTTTTAAAAGAATTTGGAATTGGATAAAGTCGTTATTTGGAGCAAAGCCACCAGAGGTTGTACCTGCGGAAGCTGATGGAAATACAGCAAACCAAGATAACAGCATTGTGCAAGAAGAGGAAGAACTCAAAGTAGAGGTTCGCCTCGTTCAGAAAGATGGCGACCCAGAACCTGTTGCTAAAATTGAGAACAATTCTCTCCTAGGATTTAGCCTTTTTGGAAACGATAATGAGCCCGATCCAGAAGATACCGAACTTGACCGAAGAAATCTTTTAAGGCAAGGAGTTCATTATTTCGCTAAACCAGCGGTTGATTCAGTTTCTAAAA
>CAWVUN010000466.1:0-1738 GCA_963932495.1 uncultured bacterium | reverse complement strand
CACACGTCTTCCATTTGACGTTTCTCCTTTACAGGCGATTCCTTATCGCATTAATAAAGACGAGACGCTCGAAAATATCGAGGAAACTCATAAACTTCTAGTCAAAAGACTACAAGAAGCCAGAAAACCTCATATTGACAGCCCTGTTTTCCAATTGCTACAAGATGTAAAGACACAGGAAATTGATCACTCTAAAATAGATACATTTCGGGATAAAGTAACTTAAAACGAAGACTTAAAAAATAAATTAGCAGAGGCCATAGAAAAAGGAACTTCAGCAATCGAGGGAATCGAAAAAACTCTAAAACCCATTGAAGATCAGGAAGCTGGAGTGGTAATTGATCTATTGCTATCCTACAGAGACCATGAAGAATGGGAATCTATGGTTCCCCTCGAGCAAGAAATGTCCAAACCTCTAGCGGAAACCATAATGATCCAAGAGCAACTTGGGTTTGCTCTAAATCGCAGTGGTAAAAGAAAAAAAGCAGAAAAGATTTTATTAAACGTTATCAAAAAACGTGGCCCTAGTAGCGAGACATTAGGCCCTAGTAGCGAGACATTAGGCCCTTCTAGGAAGGGTCTAAAAGACCAATGGAAGGAAGCTCACAAAGCTGGAAAGAAGGAGCTAGCTAATGGCTTTCTCGAAAAAGCCCTCGATACTTATTTTGAGGGCTTTGAAACAGATTGGAGAGACGTCTATTCTGGAGTCAATGCCGCCACCTTGTCAGAAATTTAAAGTCCTCCCGACCCACGCGGAATAAAAATTCTTCCAATTGTCACCTACGCCGCTAAACAAAAGATAAAAAATGGAACTCCAGATTATTGGGATTACGCAACCATTGAAGAACTTGCGATTCTTGGATGGAATCAAAAACAAGCAAATCAATATCTAACCAAAGCACTTACTTCAATTCGCGAATCTTGGGAACCAAAAACTACAGTCGATAACCTAAGGTACATTCGTGAAGCTCGGAAAAGCAGACCGGAAAAGGTACGAGCACAAGTTTGACCGCTTTAAAAAAAATTTAAGCAAGCCAAGAACTAGCATCATTCAAAAAATCTAAACCTGAAAACTCATCAGTCGGCATCTTTGTAACAGGGCCAAGGCCAAAACCATTGAATTATACCAATCAGGATATTGATATTTTAATCAATAGACTAAAATCATTTGGATATAAAAACGTAGAAGTTTTTTCTTGGCCGCCTTTATTTGAATTAGACTACTTGAAAAAAAATTAATAAACTCGATGTCCCTGTCGTTGATGTGGGCAATTTAAATATGGTAACAGGAGTTGTCAGCTATATACATGATCAATTTATTCCTTCAGTCAAGCTTCTTAAAGGTAAATCCGATTCTAAGGTCATTTCACGGAATCAGAACTTAAGATCTTTATTTTATGGAACTCGAACGGGTTATTATAAAGATATTATTCTATGGAAGAACCATAAAACCTTAGAAAAAAAATTGACCTACAATTAGAACTTATCAAAGAACTGGTAACTCGGATAAATGATATAAACTAGGCGAAATCTTATTTCACTAAAGCTCAAAAGCGTAATCATTCTGTTTTTCTAAGCTATTCTGAAGAAGATAATGAAGTAGCTTTAAAAATTAAGGATAAATTAGAAAGTCGCTTTCAGAATGTATTTGACTATAAAGACGGTAAATCAATCACTTCAGGGCAGCCGTGGCAACCTGGGCGTTATGATAAATTAAGCGCATCAAAGTTAGCAATTC
>CAWVUN010000465.1:0-1763 GCA_963932495.1 uncultured bacterium | reverse complement strand
CAGGAAAAAAAGAATATTTTTTTTGTCTATTTTTAAAAGTTGACTATCCAAAACCCAACCTATTCGAAGTATTTATTTTCAAGAAAACGTGTGTTTGCACTTTGGTATCAGCATATAAATCTAAAAACTGTTTTCAAGGCTTTGCATTTTTACATGGGGTTCAAAGGCTAAACAACTATTAAAATCACGTTTTTATTATTAGCAACCTAACATTAATTCAAATAAAAAAAGAGCGCTCTCTTTACGACATCCTTTAATGTGTGAATTGTATTTATTGCGAGAAGTTGACTGGAATTACTAGATTTTCTCTGGAAGCACTCTTTTAAAATCATATGCATATTTATAAAGAGAATAAATAGCGGCTCCAGCGGTTAAGTGCTTGAGAGCATGACCTCCCATTTGGTTATCAGTCAGGTTAAAAATTACCGCATCAAAATGTTCAAAAACTTTCGCTAGGGCGTACCAACCAAAGGCATAAATCAACAACTTCGTTTCTCGGTCTTTGTTGGGAAATAGAAAACAAATCAAAGGAACCTCTAACATCGGCAAAAATTGAACTAAGACATAATGTCTCAAGTCTCCCGCTCCAGCCACCTCAGTGATATTCCAATACCACACGCTAGCTATCCCCAATAGCAATAAAACCGGAAGCAAAATCAATCCGGTTTTTTCATGAACCCTTTCCGCAATAATAAAGGCAAAAAACGACATGAACGCCAAGGTCATTGGTAATCGATCCCAAACCAGGGATGCGCTATTTGGCATCCAATGATAATAAGCCGAACCAATGGAAACCAAGGCAACGCCCAAAAAGAAAACAGTCCAGAACCAAAAAAATCTCATTTGATCGGACGTCCATTTTTTTGGTAACGACTTAACACCTCCCAATATTCCGAGAATCATAAAAGGCAGATTCGTAACAACATTCCAGAAGTTAGAAATGCCCAGGAGGTCTCGCTGATCTGCAAAGCTATGGTAGGAAGGATCTTGCAGAATTGGATCAAATTGGAGCAACATACTGACGGAGAAAATAATGGATATTATTACAATCGCCAGCCGCATTCGAAACGTTAAAAAACTCACTTCTTTATTCAGTTATTCCAAGGTTTTCTTGAAACCCACGAAACAATTTTTGTATAGGAGGGATTAATTTATTTTTCAAATCGTCGGGAGCCCAATTAATTTTATCCACTGGCCAATCTTCAAACGTATGAATATCTAAACCGGCTTTCCCATAACTTTCCGCTAAGGTTTCCTCTAGCCCATAAAGAATAGCGGAGTTAAAAACTTTCAAGTAGAGCTCCCAAATCAAATCGGCATCGTACAACCCTGCTAGATAGTGACCTATCAGCTCTTTAATAGTTGGCTCAGCGTGTTCAATAAAATCGGGATGTAGGGCTTTTTCCAAAGTTCGATAAACAATGATCACATCTTGCATGAGGAACTTTAATTCGTCAGAATCTTTTTTAATAGGACGGCTGTTGATGTTCAACAACTCTTTAAGCACTTTTAAATTTCGGATGGAATCGTAAATAATAGATTCTTCCCAGGTTGCCGAATTCCAGATAAAGAAAACCCGCAACAATCTCACGCGTTGATTCGTTTCCGAAAAATGCATGATCAAAGACGGCTTGGACTGATTGCTATAAGGAAGTGTATCTCCCCAACTTTCTAATTTAAAATCCAATCCCACCGGTCTAAAAGCGTTTGAAGCGGTCTCGCAATACAATTCCATAAACCGCTTTAATTCTTCTTTATCATCA
>CAWVUN010000464.1:0-1764 GCA_963932495.1 uncultured bacterium | reverse complement strand
ATCGTGATAAATAGTTCCTACCGACATTCCAAGAAACTTATAAATAGATCCCATCCATTCGCTATCTCTGCTCGCCAAATAATCGTTAACCGTTACGACATGAACTCCTTTGCCAGTTAAGGCATTCAAGTAAACTGGTAATGTTGCAACCAGAGTTTTTCCTTCACCCGTTTTCATCTCTGAAATTTTTCCTTGATGAAGTACAATGCCACCGACAAGTTGAACGTCAAAATGCCGCATTTCAAGAGTTCTTCTTCCCGCTTCCCGAGTAGCCGCAAATGCTTCCGGAATTAAGCTATCCAAGTCTTCTCCTCGGTCTAGTCGTTCTTTAAAAAAAGGCGTTTTTGCTTTTAATTCCGCATCAGATAAAGCTAGAAAATCCTTTTCTAAAGCGTTAACTTTATCGACATGGGGTTGAATTTTACTTAGTTCTCGATCGTTTTTTGTTCCAAATACTTTTTGTAGAATATTAAACACTTATTACCTCGGAGCTTTTGGATCGTTAAAAGCTAAATTAACTCAATTTTTTAAATTTCAGCAGTTTTCTTGAAGAAATAAAAAGCGCAAAAAACGCTTTTTTAGCGATCTAATGCACGTAGTTTTGTAAATAGTGGAAACTAGATTTAGTTTCGATTGGAATAATTATTAGGCAAGAAGTACTTCCAGCTTTTGCGCTGACCCGAAAAGGTAAAAGACTAAATGAAGATTTTATCTATAAGTTTGCACTACGGCAAAACGGTCGGGGGAAATTAAGCCAAGTTTATTTCTCAAGAATATAGTTCTTGGGATTAACTGGAACTCCGTTAAAAATCACTTCATAATGTAAGTGAGGTCCTGTACTACGACCCGTATTACCAACTAAAGCAATGATTTGGCCTCGACTAACTTTATCTCCAACTTTTACCAAATGTTTTGAGTTATGCCCAAACCTCGTTATAAACCCATATCCATGATCAATCTCCACCATATTCCCATATCCATACTCTTTTTCTGCAACCATAACCTTACCTTCTGCAGGAGACCTGACAGGAGAACCTGATCTAGCGGCAATATCGAGACCTTCGTGCTTTTCTCTTAATCCAGTAAAAGGAGACTTTCTAAAACCAAAGCCTGACGTTACCCAACCTCTAATCGGCCAAACTGAGGGGATAGACGCTAACATTGACGATTGATTTTTAAAGAACTCATCTAACTCTTGGAAACTAATTCTTTGTATTTTGGCTTGATTAGACAGCAGACCCAAATCAGCAGACAAACGGTTTACCATCGCGCCAGCTTCTTTTTCAAGAGAAGTCGCAAAGCTATGTGAAGTTAAGCCGTACGGCCCTCCCACTCCCCAGTTTTTCTCCAATGATTTTGGGGAATTTTCTAAAGCCGTTATAATACGTAGTTTTTTTTCAAATCGCGCTAATCGCGACATCTCAGTTTCAAAGTTTTTTACTTGTTGCGAAAACTTTTCAACTTGAATTTTTTGAAGTTTGGTCTGCTTTCTTAGCTCGCTTAATTGGGCGGTCTCAGACTTTAATTTAAAGTAACCTGTGGAAAAATAATAAATAGTCCCCGAAATACCTACCAAAAATAGTGCAAAGGTAAATAAACAAAAAGGAATTAAAACTTTTGGCAACTTATATTTCTTGGGTTTATCTGTATCGCCAGGAAAAACAAGAACTCTGTAGTGTTTATTTGGCACCCTTCACTCCTATAAATTCAAAAAAATTTCCCGAATGAATCGTATCCTCTAATTCCTTACAATGTCAATCCTTT
>CAWVUN010000463.1:0-1769 GCA_963932495.1 uncultured bacterium | reverse complement strand
CCTATAACATTGATAAAAAAGAAGCTCTTAATCTTGAAATTCTATAAAAAAACCCGATACGGGGAAAAAACACAAAAAATTTATTAAATTAAGAAACCAAGTCGATCCTAAAAGATCAGAGATTGAAACTTGGGTCGATCTCATAGATTTAGAAGAAAATCGCCTGTAACTCAATTCTCTCAGCTTTTCAGCTCCTTGGTTTACTCGGAAATCATTTTAACTAAACAACTAATACCGTAAATTTATGGTTAAAAAAATTCCAAAAAAAGTGACGTCTCCTAAAAAAAGTACTTCCAGAAATAAAATGCCGCCTCCTAAAAAGGTAGACCCTCTAGTTAAAAAGAAACGTCGAAGAAAAAAGAAGAAAAATAAATCCTCATTCTTTAAGACTCTTTTTTTATTAGTATTAATTCTTTCTAGCTTCGTTGTATTAGCTGGCGCGGGTGGTGCCTATTTCATATATTCTAAATATTCGCAAGGTCTCCCTGATGTCAAAATATTAAAGGACTATCAACCAAGCACTATCACTCAAGTCTATTCAGACGCCGACGAGTTAATTGGGCAATTTTACGTAGAAAAAAGGATAATCATCCCCATTGAAAAAATTCCAAAAACTTTAAAACAAGCGACTTTGGCCGTAGAAGACTCTAACTTTTACTCACACTTGGGAATTGACCCTAAAGCTATATTTAGAGCGATGATCACCAACTTCAAAGCTGGGAGAGTCGTAGAAGGCGCAAGCACAATCACACAACAGTTATCTAAAACACTTTTCCTTTCTTCACAAAAAAAGCTTGAAAGAAAAATTCGTGAAGCAATTTTATCCGTTCGACTAGAACAGTTTTTCACAAAAGATGAAATTTTGGGAATATACTTAAACCAAATCTACTATGGACACGGAACTTATGGCGTGGAAGCGGCTTCTAGGAATTATTTTGGCAAACATGTCGAGGAATTAAATATAGAAGAATGCGCCTTGATCGCCGCCTTACCGAAAGCCCCAAACAATTACTCCCCATATCGCAACATGAAAAAAGCTCAAAAAAGGCGTAATCATGCAATTCGCAGAATGGGAAAATTGGGGTTCATTTCACCAGAACAAGAGAAAAACGCTCTTGAAACTCCGATTATCCTCAACAAAATGAAAGGAGACTTAAACAAAACTCCTTACTTTACTGAATACATACGCCGATGGCTGCAAAAAAAATACGGAAGCTCAAAACTCTATAATGCTGGTTTAAAAGTCTACACTACGGTTAATTTGGAATACCAATTGGCAGCCCAGCGAGCTATTAAAGAAAATTTACGTATTTCGGATAAACGCTATGGGTATAGAGGCCCTATAGAAAATATCGATCCCAATCTACCCAAATCTCTGATCATACAAAAAACTAAAATCTTAAATGAATTTGATAAAGGGAAAATTCCTAAACCAAACGATTTATTAAAAGGGGTAGTCACTAAAGTACGAAAAGGCGAAGCAGTCGTGCAAATAGGAAGTGGAGAAGGAATTATTGAGTTATCAAATATGGAATGGGCACGACCGCCTAATGTTAAATTAGATGGAAGATATCAAAAAATAAAAAGCGTAAGCAAAGCTCTTTCCCCTGGAGACGTCATTCTTTTGAAAGTAGTGGGTTTACGCTCTGACGGTCTTTTTGCACTATCCTTAGAACAAGAACCTGAAGTCGAATCAGGACTATTGAGTTTAGATCCTAAAACAGGACATATTAAAGCTGTCGTAGGTGGCTATGACTTTTCGAGAAGCG
>CAWVUN010000462.1:0-1799 GCA_963932495.1 uncultured bacterium | reverse complement strand
AATATTTTATTAATTATTGAATTATCTTTATGGCAGAAGTTAAATTTTTAAATGTAGGTCTTCCAAAAAAGACGCCTTATGGCGACTCAAAAAGTATGTATTCAGGTATATTGAAATCTTCTGTGCCCGGCCCTATATATCTTGGCAAACTAGGCTTTAAAAAAGATGGATCAGCAGACAAAAGGTTTCATGGCGGAGAAGATAAGGCGGTTTGTGTGTACTCATATAATCACTACCCATTCTGGAATAATGAGTTTTCAAGAGAAATATTGCCGGGGGCTTTTGGGGAAAACTTGACTTTGTCTGGCCTGGATGAAACTCAAGTTTGTCTTGGTGACATTTACTCCTTAGGAGAAACTCAAGTTCAAGTTTCTTTACCTAGAGAACCTTGCCATAAACTTAATAAAATATTCGATAGGAAAGATATGGCCTGCCGAGTTCAAAAAATGGGCTATTCTGGATTTTATGTCCGTGTCTTGAAAACGGGTATGGTAGAAGCAGGAAATGCGTTTACCCTTATAGAAAAAGGCTTAGAAGAAATATCGATTGCAGAAGCAAATGACTTGATGTTTAGAAAAGAAAAAAGAGATTACGATAGAATTGAAGCCGCATTGAACTTAGGTTTTTTATCAGAGGATTGGAAGCGTGGATATCGAAGGCGTTTGGCAAAGAGGAAAAGTTGAACTCTGAACCAATTTCTTTTGATAATCTTTCTGATTGGCTCCGAAAATGGATTCTTGTTGATAATGCAGATTTAAAGTTAACAGATAGCTTTATCCGCTATTTAATTGACCTGGATGTTTTAACGCTCCTACCACCAGAAAAACTTTTCATTTCAGAAATTCCCAAAGCAAATCTAAGCGATACGATTATCCAAAGCATTTTTATTGAAATCTTAAATAGAGTAGCCAATACTGAAAAAGGGTTTGCGATTGGTTATTTTTTAAGATCAAAGTTAAACCAATATATTCCTAAAAATCCTCCTGAAATACTCAAAGAAACGAAAACCTCTCGGCCGGTCAGGCGTTCACTCTTTTCGGCACCAGGTAAAGCTTCTGATTTAAGTAATTTGCAAATTGTAAAGAAAGTAGGAAAACAGCTTCTTCCGTTCTTAGAATTGGAAAATAAATATATTTCACTTCTACAAGGCTCTAATGCCTCTAAAGAAGATGCAAAACGCTTATTTCAAAAAATACTTCCACAAATTAAAGAAAAAGGTGAGCCCAAAAATTGGGAACAATTGAGTCGGAGGCGGCATAAATGATAAAAAAAACTGGAATGATATTTTTAAACCTCATTACAATTAGAGAGTGTGGAGTTTATAATAATTGTATCTATTATTTAGTCATTAAACGAAGAGATCTATGAGCGAAAAAAAATTATTGGTTATAGGAGGTGGTCCTGGGGGATACACAGCGGCTTTTTTGGCTGCTGATTTAGGTATGAAAGTAACTTTAGTGGATGCTAACCCTTCACCGGGCGGAGTTTGTTTGCATAGAGGGTGTATTCCTTCTAAAGCTTTACTTCATGTGGCGAAACTCATTACGGAAACAAAACAAGCGAAACAATGGGGGATTGAGTTTCCAGAGCCAATAATTCATCTAGATAAGCTCAGGGATTGGAAAAATAAGGTCGTTTCAAAAATGGCAGGAGGATTGACGATGTTAACCAAAAAGAGAGGCATTCGACATGTTACCGGGCGAGCTGTTTTTAATAACTCAAATTCAGTCATAGTTGATCAGAACGAAAATATTGAGTTTGATTACGCGATTGTTGCTACAGGTTCAAGTCCGATAATG
>CAWVUN010000461.1:0-1815 GCA_963932495.1 uncultured bacterium | reverse complement strand
TGATAACCATTCTTTGAAATTCTCGGGAGTCGCTTCTCCAATATTAATATCGGGTAAAAATGGAAACTGTTGGATTAAATATGGGCGACATTCTTTCATCGCTGGAGCTATCTCATGAGGGTCAAGTGTGTCGGCTGTCATATGATTCAATAGGTCGAAGAAATCCTGAGGATCTCCTGATGGACAAAGCATTGCGCCTGTAATTACGCTAAGAAGCGTTCTTAAGTGAAACTTTCTAACCATAGAAGTTTTATGTCAAGGGTTACGATTTTGAAACGATTTTTTACATTTATTGACAAAGATTAGCATCTCGCTTAAATTGAATAAAACGGGATTAAATTTTGCCATGGAAAAAATTATAACAGAATGTTCGGTTTGCAAGAAGATTAAAGAAGAGGATACGTCTGAAGACCTATGGGTAAACCGAAGGATCTTAGCAAGTGTTTTAAACGATCCTAATGTTCAGATCTCACATGGTTATTGTCCGGAGTGTAGGGAAAAGCTTAAACAATCCGTTCGAAATAAAAAAAATGATTCTGAGAAGACTTCAAATTCTGCAGAGGCGCAACTTTCAATCATTTTTTCCCCAGAAATAGAAGGGCTGTTGAACGCTTTAATAAAAAAAGGCGTTCTTGATAAAGAGGAAGTTCTTGAAGAAATCAAAAAACTACTGCCCAAAAAGAATTGACATCTCTCCGCTTTTAATTTTTCCTAGAAAATCTAAAAAAAAATAACAGATAGAATACAAGCTTACCGAATGTAATGATTTTATTTCTTTTGAGGTTTATCAATAAGCTAGTTACATTTTACGCCCCAAAACCTCATTGAGGAATTCATTGTTATGGGATTAGGAGTAAGAATTTTTAGTCGTTGACGATCATCTGACTACCCAAATGATATTAAAAAGTCTTTTTAAAAAGTTTGGATATGAAAATTTTATTTTAGTGGAAGATGGGGAAGCCGCATTATATAAACTTAAAAAAAGCGATTTGATCTTATAATTTCGGATTGGAATATGCCTAATCTAAACGGTCTTGAGTTCCTTAAAAAAATACGGGTTCACAAACCACATAAAGATGTTCCTTTCATTATGCTTGCAAGCGAAGGGACTTAGGGAAAACTTTTAGAAGCTTTAAAAGCAGGAGTGGGTCGTTATATCGTGAAACCGTTAGGAATAGAAAGCCTTAAACGAAAAACCAAAGAAGCGATTGGATAAATTTAAACTTTTGAGATTTTTACTTAAACGAAGATTTGTTGACCAGAGAGAAAAGATTCTATAAAGATTTCTAAAACCTAAACTTCTCTAGGTTTTTAATTTTAGGAGAATCGGTAAGAGGATAGATCCCGTCAAATTTAAAATTATTTCTACGTAGATCTAAATGCTTCAGAGATTTTAAGCTTTCAGATGTTGCAATAGAAGAAAGGCCCTCGTTGGTAATTGAATTTCCAATGGCAAAGAGTTCTTCGAGGTGAGATAAATTTCCAGATTTTGCCAAAGCTTGAATTCCTGGATCGCCCATAAAAACATCCGCGACCCAAAGGATTCGCAAGCTTTTAAAGTTCTTGGAATTAGCTAAATGTTTAATTCCTTTTTCTGTTAGGTCGTTACGCGTGAGGTTTAAGCTTGTTAGGTTGGTTAATGTTTTGGATTGAGCTAGAGCAAAAATTCCTGTTGACGAAATTTTTGCACCTTCCAGGTTTAATTTTTCCAATTTTCCTAATTGAGTGGAATCCGCTAGAGAAGTCGCCCCCATATCTCCAATTTCGTTACTCATTAGATTTAAAGATTTTAGGTTCGAAGCGTTTTTAGATTCC
>CAWVUN010000460.1:0-1819 GCA_963932495.1 uncultured bacterium | reverse complement strand
ATATGGCGGTATTGAGGACTTTGAAACTTATTTCGAAACGATTTACGAAGCTTTTAAATCTGCAGATAATTGGAAGGTTTTTGACGATGTATTGGAATCTGGCATTCTGCAAAAGCTAAAAGATAAAGGAATTATTATTGGAGTTTTATCCAATTGGGATTCACGATTGAGTTCGATTCTAGTAAACGTAGGTTTAGCGCAATATTTTGATTTTATTTTAGCTTCAGCCTCGGTCGGTTCTGCTAAGCCAAATTCAAAAATTTTTCTAGAAGGTTTGCGGTTAAGCGGTGTACAAGCAAAAGAGACTTGCCATATTGGGGACGAAGTGAAAACAGATGTTGTTGGGGCTCAAAAAAATGGAATTTTCCCTGTTCTCATTGATAGGAAATCAAGGTTCCAGGAAGAGTCAATATACAAAATTAGTTCGTTTTGCGAACTAATATAAAATTTTTGTTGAGTTTTATGGTCTAAATGTAGGAATATTAATCATCCCTAAACAAAGAATTTAATTGAAACAGGCTCAAAAGTTTTATATAATGCTTGCTTTTATTATTCAAATACATCGGCTAGGTAAGTAATGAAGAGTTATTGCGCTAAGAAGAGCGATATCCATAAAGAATGGGTATTGATTGACGCGAAGGACCAAGTTTTAGGTCGTGTCGCTACTAAAGCCGCCTCAATTTTACGAGGCAAAACCAAACCAATTTTTACTCCCCATGTAGATACTGGTGACAACTTGATTATTATTAATGCAAGTCATGTTAGGCTTACTGGTAATAAATGGGACGACAAACAATATTATCGGCATTCTGGTTATCCAGGCGGCATCAAATCTCTTTCTGCTAGACAGCTAATGGAAAGAAAGCCTACCGAATTATTGAAGAAAGCTATTATTGGTATGTTGCCAAAAAATAGGTTGGGTCGCACATTACGAGCGAATGTTAGAATATATGAAACGGATAACCATCCGCATATTGGGCAGGCCCCCAAAGCGATTACCGTTTAAAACCTTATTATGTAGTTCTGCGAAACTTTAAGACCCTGTTATTTGGATGGGTTTTTTTTGGAGTTCGTGAATGGAGTTCACTGATTTATGAGCGAAGTATTTTATGCCACTGGTCGAAGAAAAAGGGCTATTGCCAAAGTATGGATTGAGCCGGGTGGTGGAGATTTTTCTGTAAATAAGAAAAACTTAGCGGAATATTTTCAGCGCGAAAGTTCTGAGATGATCGTTAAACAGCCTTTGTCTATTACTGAAAATTTGGAAAATTATAATGTCCGTGCAACGGTTCATGGTGGCGGTCTTTCAGGCCAAGCTGGGGCTTTGCGTTTAGGTATTGCAAAAGCTCTTGCTGGATCCAACCAAAATTTGCGTATTCCACTTAAAAGAGTAGGATTTTTGACCAGAGACTCACGAGTTGTTGAGCGGAAAAAATATGGTCAAAAAGGCGCCCGTAAACGGTTTCAATTTTCTAAACGTTGATTTGAAAGGCTTTCAGTTATAAGGGTTCGGCTCATCTTTCTGAAAGCCGACTCTTAATGCTAAAGTCATGATTCAAGTAAGTATTGCGGGAGCGACTGGATATACCGGACTAGAGCTAGTCCGGTTTTTAGTTCGTAGACCCGACATTCAATTCGTTTCCCTTACATCCGAGCAGCATAAAGGGAAATGCCTATCGCAAGTTTTTCCCTCCTTAAGAGGTTGGGTTAAACATGAGCTAGAACCGCTCAGTCCAAATCTCTCAAATTGTGACGTTCTTTTTTTAGCATTGCCTCACACTGCTTCTATGGCCTATGTTGCCAAGCTTCGCGGTTGCGC
>CAWVUN010000459.1:0-1820 GCA_963932495.1 uncultured bacterium | reverse complement strand
CCTATTAAAATAACAAACGATGCAGATCTGGAAAGGTCCGTTGAATATTTAATTGGGTTGGCAAAGTGCGAAGCTTTGCTTGTAACTCGTGGTAAGGACGGGATGTCTTTATTTCAAAGTAAAAAAGAACCAGTGAATATTTCAACTGTGGCGAAAGAAGTTTATGACGTAACTGGAGCTGGGGATACGGTAATAAGCGTTTTTGGAGCTGCAATATTTAGCGGTTTTGAATACGATGAGGCTGCGCGACTTGCGAATATGGCGGCAAGTATAGTTGTTGGTAAGGTTGGAACAGCAGCGGTTTCTTTGGATGAACTCAATGAATTTTTAGAAGAAGAAATGCTGCGGACTTCCAAAACCATCTTGGGTCGAGACGATTTGAAAAAGTTAGCGAGCCAGGCTAAATCTACCGGGAAAACGATTGTCTTTACAAATGGATGTTTTGATCTTATTCATGGCGGTCATATTGAGTTTTTACAAAAAGCAAAAAGCTTAGGCGATATATTAGTCGTTGGTCTTAATAGCGATTCTTCAGTCCAAGCTTTAAAGGGAGAAGAGCGTCCCATTAAACGTCAAGATGAAAGAGCGAATATATTATCGGCCTTAAGATATGTTGATTATATTTCTATCTTTGATGAAGACACTCCCGAAGATTTGATTCGTGAGGTTCGTCCTGATATTTTAGTTAAGGGTGACGATTATTCAATTGATGAAGTTGTCGGTCGTGAAATTGTTGAAGGTTATGGTGCTCGCGTTCAACTAATTCCCATCGTCAAAGGGCTTTCTACAACGAATATTGTTAATAAGATATTAAAAAACCACAATAAATAATAGCAACTGTATTTTCTATTATTTGATTAGGGATAAAATGCAACGTCGAATAGCACTTTATAATTTAGTTATTTCAAAGTCCGATACCTCCCCCGCTTTTGTAATTTAAGCGTCTAGCCTTAAAAAATTTGGAAACATATTTCCAAATTTTTTCCGAAAAGCATATCTCATGTGCCAAGCTCATATTTTCAGTAATGAAGCTGTGCTAAAAAAAGCTATCGGCAATGGGTGGGGATTAAAGTTTAGCCATATATATGACTATAATAATAATCCTTCAGCAGGGATTAAAAAAGGCGACTCTTATGCGATTATCGGCTTTCAGTAGGATTATTAGTTGATTACTATTTAAAGGGTTTTTTAAAGGGTGTTTTTGAGGTTTTAAATAATGGTTTTTGGGATTCGAGCCGATGGTGGATTCAAAATTGGTTTAGGGCATATTTATAAAGCAATTTGGTTAGGAGATGCTTTAAAAGCTAGAGGATTCGAAGTAGTTTTGCTTACTACAGAAGATTATGTTTCAAACCGCTTAATAGCTGATCAAAATTTTGAAACTGTTATTTTTCCAAAAGATTGGAATGAAAGCCAAAAAATTCAACAATTAAACCAATGGGTTTTTCAAAAAAATCCTAAGTTTTTAGTTATAGATCATTGGAGCTGGCCTAAAGAGTTTTGGACAGAATTAGAATGCCAAGATAAAACTATCCTAGTTGGAATGGATGTGCCTCCCGAAGGAATAATCCATTTTGATATAGCCTTTCAAGGTATTCGCGAAACCTTAGAGTCCAATGAATATTCCAAAAAAGGTTGTCGAGTTTTCAGCGGAGTTGACTACCTTGTCATGTCTCCCAATTTTCAAACTCTGAGAAACGGCTGGAAATCTCATAACAAATTTAAAAAAATACTACTGACATTTGGCGGAACTGATGTCGCTAATTTTTCAATAAAATCGTTAGAATTTTTTAGCAATCAACCCTGGGGCTTTGAAATTA
>CAWVUN010000458.1:0-1848 GCA_963932495.1 uncultured bacterium | reverse complement strand
CCGCAAAACCATTAGTAAACTTCAAACCCAAGTTTTCTAAAAAAAGTTAGGCACGAATCGTTGAATATAGACGAAACACCTCACCAAAAGCATAGAAAAGTTCTAAATTTCACAATAAAAACTTTAAGATTGAAGAAAACCCCCCCAATGATTGATCTATAGAAATCCAAGCCATCCATAACTGGCATATTCCAGTCGGATATAACGAGGTCTACCGGTTCAGTAAGCAAAATTTGAAAAGCACTCTGCCCACTATTCACTTTTAGGATATCTGTTATCCCTAGTTCTTTTAAACCTCTGGACATAATGACAAGCGGGAGCTTGTTATCCTCGACCAAAAGAAAAACAACATCTTCGATCTTGTTTTTTAGACCCATAGAATTGCTTAAGTGAAAGCTTTATAATTAACTTACTAGAAGTCTCTCGCCTTTACTTCATCGGGTCAATAGTCAAGCCTTATCTGTGTTTTTCTGATCTTGAACTGAGTCCAGTCGATAGGCGTCTTTATGGTAAAGTCTTTTTAAAACAGGCAAAAAAAAACCGGAGCCCGTGAGGACTTCGGTTTAATTAATTCTAAAACTTAATCTCTTCTTGGTCGTTTCATTTTACCTGTATCAGTCAACAACCAGATTACATTCAAATCAGTATTCCGATGAAGGCTAGAAATAGTATCGGCAGAAGGCAAAGACTTATTATTTTCTAAATCAGATAATGACCCTTGAGACGTGTTGATAGTTTCCCCCAACTCAATCAACTTCAATCCACCTTTTTTTCGCCATTCTCTCAGACGATCACCTACTCCATTAATCACTCCAAACTTTCCTTTTTTCTTCGCGACCATGTTTCCTCCTTTGTTCAGCTAAGCAAGACCATTGAAAATATTAATTATGTAACAAATCTGAGACAATAACAAGACGTATATAGCTAAACAAAATATGCCGCTCCCTGAGCGTCCGTCTCGTTAATTTGTACTCGTTTAACTTTTGCGTTTTCTGTGTTTAATTCTTCCGATAAGCTTTCAAACAACCAGCGGGCGATATTTTCGGCGGATGGGTTTAGTTTATCAAAGGGAGCCACTTCATTGATATTCTGATAATCCAAACGCCCCAATATTTTGTCTGTTTGCTTTTTGAGAGCTACAAAGTCGATTCCGACTTCCATACCGTCCAATTCTTTCGCTTCCACCAATATGGTCGCTCCCCAATTATGCCCGTGTAACCGCTCGAACTCTCCGTCGTATCCACGCAATTGATGCGCTGCGGAAAATTTAGTTGTAATTAATACTTCATACATCGGGCATATTATGGAATGTCCTTACGGCAAAACGCTCGGTCCAAGCTCTCAATCTTTATTTAGGATTATTCGAATGCAATCATAAGCTGTATCCGTCATGAATTCAATCTCTGTTTTCGAAATATTTAGCGGTGGCATAAAATAAATGACATTTCCAAGCGGTCTTAAAACAATTCCTCTCTTTAGGCCTTCCAAATAAATTTGATATCCAAATCGCTTTTCGAAGGAGAATTGCAGGTTCTCTTCTTTGTTTTCCATCAATTCCACTCTACCAACCATACCTAACTGCCTGTATTTCCCACAGTAAGGCAGTTCTTCTAACTTTTTTGCCCCTTCTCTCAGCCAAATTGACCGTTCCGATACCCCTTCAAAAAATCCGTCTTCCGTCAACATGTCCAGCGTTTCGTTCGCGCAAGCGCAGGCTAATGGGTTTGCTGTGTAACTATGACTATGTAAAAACAATTTAAACTCGTCATAATTACCGTAAAATGCTTGATATACACTTTCTTCTGTTAATGTAGCAGCTAACGGCAAGTATCCAGACGTGAGTCCCTT
>CAWVUN010000457.1:0-1856 GCA_963932495.1 uncultured bacterium | reverse complement strand
TGAATTACTTGGAGTGGCGAGTCGTTTTAATTTTTTTTGGTTTTTATAAATCAAAAAATTGGTCTAACTTTTTATCGCTTCGCGGGAGTTTCCCCGTAACTGTTTCCCATACCTCTTTAGTCTCCATACATAAATAGACACCAATATTATCCGCCCGTTCTTTTATGTAATTCCGAATTGTGTCATAAGCTTCGTTCCGAAGTGGTCGTAAATAACGAAATTTTCCGTCCTCGCTGGGAACGTGCTCGCTGTTGAATAATATAGTTTCTGGATGCCTTTGCTTGACGACTTTCTTTAGATTCGGCCGGTAACGGAAGCTTCCAAGGCTAATCCATTCGATATTTTCAGGGTTTAAGTTATTAAATATGGTATCTGTTAATTCTTTGTATGCTTTTTCCCAGTTTGGAAATATGATAATGGGATCAAAGTGAAACCCTATTTTAAAGCCTCTTTCTTGACATAATTTAGCCGCTTCTATTCTGGATTCCAGACTGGCTGTTCCTTTTTCTTCTGAGTCCACTATCTCTGCAGGGTTAATCGACCAGGAAATCACAACATTTTTAGGATCGTGTTTTAGAAGATTGCTTACGCAAGACGATTTAGTTTTTAATTCGACAACAGCATTTTTTTGTCGATTAAAAAAAGGGACTAGTATGTCTGAGTGAGGTATCACCTCGTCTAAGGCTAGGCTGTCCGCAATTTCTCCTGTACCAACTCTAAATGTTCTGTCCGGATGTTCGGCAAATATTTCTCCAAGTTCCGATAATACGTCCTCTAGATTAACAAAGGCCTGAAGTATAGGGTTGTTTTCTAAAAAGTCTTGCAAGACGCAATACGAGCAATCGTAGATGCAGTTTGAGGTCAGGTTGACTATATAATAATTACAACAGACCATTCCTGGGCTAATACCAGGACATTTCTTTAGAAACGATCCTTCAAATTTAGAAAGAAATAAGATTTTCTTTGAGGCTCCAAAGGGGTCGGCTTCGGTTGCATTAATTTCTTCTAAGATGGATTTGCGAGAAGCATTTTTGCTAACCGGTACAGATGGAAAGTTTTTGATAACGCGTTTGGAAAGGGGATAGGCTTCTGCCCCTCTTTCTATATAAATTGCTTGTGGAGAAAAAGTTTTCAAGGTTTTAGTTGATTCGATGGGGCCTCAGTGTTGTCAATTCACTAATAATTTGAGATAATAATTTCTGAAAAGCTGTTTGGCCTATTATTATGCGGCTTTCCGAAAATTATTTTTCAAATCAAAGCGTTTTTCCAAGCATTATACATCCTTCCCAACTTGTTTTAAACATTTAAACTTGTCTCCTCATGGATAATAAATCTCCGATGTTAGGTCAAATTAAAACCGGAAAACAGACCGGGGTTAAGAAAAGCTTTTTAACACTTGCTCTTGCGATTTCGGTAAGTTTGAATATATATTTTGTCTGGTTTTATAAAGACCAAGCTCCTATGCCTATGGCAGAAGCGAGTCTGCCACTGGTTATAACAGAAGTGCAGGCCGGTGAAACAATTTCCGAGCCGCCTTCTTTAGAAAAAAAAGAAGCGGTAACCTCTACAGAAAAAGTTTTTGAAGTCGCAAAGGGGTCATTCGAACCTTCGTATGTGGGGAGAGGAGTTGTCCGAGCTCTGAGTTTTAAAATAAAGAGTTCTTTGAATTATTCACTGTGCAAGGTTATGTCGAAAGATGATGGTTGCTTGCAGTTATCAGCTTATATTAGTCGATTATTGACTTGGAATCTAAACGTGAATAAGGAAATGCGTAAGGGAGATTTAGTTCGAGTTATTTACGAAGAGCTGCAAGCGCAGGAGCGGTTTCATATTTTGAAACTCGGTTACAGAAGTTC
>CAWVUN010000456.1:0-1859 GCA_963932495.1 uncultured bacterium | reverse complement strand
GTTGCAATCCGAATGGCACTTATGTATCTCTTACTAGGATTAAACGATGAAACTGTTAATTAAGAACGGACTCGTTATTGACCCTGCCAGTGGCATAAATGAACTACGCGATGTTCTTATTGAAAAAGGGAAAATTTCATCCGTTGAAAAACAAGGGATAATTTCTGAAGATTCTTTAGGAACAATTAAGACTATTGACGCCAAAGGACAAATTGTTGCTCCAGGTTTTATCGATATGCACGTCCATTTTCGCGAACCCGGTTTTGAATATAAAGAAACGATTGAATCTGGCGCAGAATCTGCCGCCGCAGGAGGCTTTACGACTGTCGCAGTGATGCCCAACACAAATCCAGTCAACGACGTGCGATCAGTCACTGAGATGATTGTTAATATCGCTAAGTCAAAAGCTGTTGTTAATGTTTTACCTATTGCCGCAATCACCAAAGGATTAAAGGGTAAAACTCTTTCCGAAATGGCAGACCTAAAAGAAGCTGGTGCCGTTGCATTTTCAGATGATGGAAAACCTGTCTCCAGTAACGAAATAATGCGCCGGGCTTTGGAATACAGTCACATGCTCGACCTTCCCCTTATTCAACATAGTGAAGTTTTAGACCTTACTAAAGGCGGCTGTATGAACGAAGGTTTGATCTCAACCGAGCTTGGTCTAGGTGGAATGCCCCGGGAAGCCGAAGACATCATGGTATATCGCGATATTTCGCTATTGCCTCGCACAAAAGGACGCTTGCACGTAGCTCATATTAGTAGCGGTAATTCAGTCGAACTGGTTCGCCAAGCAAAAGCAAAAGGGCTCCCAGTAACCTGTGAAGCAGCTCCTCACCATTTCATATTAACGGATGAATGCGTTCGAGGTTACGACACAAACACCAAAATGAGCCCTCCTTTAAGAGAACAATGGGATATCGATGCCATTAAAGAAGGCTTAAGAGACGATACTATCGATATTATTGCGACAGATCACGCTCCACATGATATTGTTGCAAAAGAAGTTGAATACGCGCACGCGTGTTTCGGAATTGTCGGATTAGAAACGGCCCTCCCCTTAACATTAAAGCTGGTCGACGAAGGAGTGTTAACTTTAGAAAGAGCTGTCGAAAAGTTAACGATAACTCCAGCAAAAATTTTTAATTTAGACAAGGGGACTTTAAAACCAGGAAGCGTTGCGGATGTCGTTATTTTTGATCCTGAAAAAACCTACAAAATTAATGCGGCTGAATTTAAATCTAAAAGTAAAAATACACCTTTCGACGGCTGGGAAGTAAAAGGTCTAATATTGCACACTATCGTTGCAGGCAAAATCGTTTATTCAAACACCTAATCGATTTAATAAAATATGAAAGCAAAATTAGCACTAGCAGACGGCAGAATTTTTAAAGGCGAATCCTTCGGGGCTTCAGGCCAAACAGAAGGTGAAGTGGTGTTTAACACCAGCATGATGGGATATCAAGAAGTCTTGACCGACCCGTCCTATAGAGGACAAATGGTAGCAATGACATACCCTCTTATCGGAAACTATGGAATCAATCCAGAAGATTTTGAGTCAGAAAAACCTCATCTTTCCGCTTTGATTATTAAAGAGTTAAGTTCGGTACCTAGCAGCTGGCGCTCGACCCAAACTTTGGACGAGTTTTTAAAAAAATACAACATCATGGGAATTCAAGGCATAGACACCAGAGCTTTGACAATACATATCCGCGAAGTGGGAGCCCAACAAGCAGTTCTGTCAACCAAATCGATAAGCGACGATGAATTATTCCAACTTGCAAAACAGTCCCCAAGTATCGTAGGCCGCGATTTAGTAAAAGAAGTGACTAGACGAGAAACGAAAAGTGAAGTAGTAT
>CAWVUN010000455.1:0-1868 GCA_963932495.1 uncultured bacterium | reverse complement strand
TCAAAAACCCTATTTTATTCTCATCTGAAATAGCTGGATTAGCAAAAAATCTAGCTAACTGGGGGTCTTCTTCAAAAGCACCGCAAATATCATTCAGGTTTTCCAATGCAGAACTAAGCCTCGAATCTTCTTGAATTGCAGAAGAAAGGGCCTCGGCATATCGCTTGCCAATTATATTTTCAATCATGGAGTCATTTTCCTAATATAGTGGACTCGACTTATTAAAAAGTCATTTTCAAAACACACAACCATCTATCCAAAAGAACAGCTAATCAAAAAAGATTAATTTTTTAACTGCCCCAAAGCTTCGTTGATTGCCTCGTCCACCAATCGCTCTTTATCATTATCTGAAAGCGATTTTCGCAATATTTTTTCAGTAGAAACAACGGTCAACTCAGCCAAATGTCCGCGAATTTCACTCATAAGCTTTTCTTGACTCCTAGCTATTTCCTGAGTGGCCTGCTCCTGCATTTGCTTACACTTAGCTTCTGTTTCGCGTAAAGTTTTTTCTTGAATCTTTTTAGACTCGCTTTCAGAAAGGCGAACAATTTCTTTAGCCTTTTCGTGCGCTTCCTTTAATTGACGGTCTAAGTCTTCCTTCAAATGCCGTGCGTCTTCTTTTTGCTTTTCTGCATCATCAATATCTCCCTGGATCTTCCTCTTCCGCTCTTCCAAGATCGCCAAAATTGGCGGGAAGGCATACTTATTCAGTAAAAAGAGGAATATACCAAAAGAAACAAAAGACCAGAAAATAAGCGAAGCAAAAACGCTCGTTTGCTCTAATTGTGGCATAGTCTAATATCTTCTATAGGTTCGGGAATTAACTATCGGAACAATAACAGTAAGGCAAGTACCAAACTAAAAATACCAAACTGCTCAACCAACGCCAATCCAATAATCAAAAACTTAAAAACTTTAGGCTCTGAATTTGGGTTTCGTCCAACCGTTTCGATCATTTTTCCGAAAAGGATACCCATTCCAAGAGAAGCGCCTAAAAAACCAAAAGCGGTTATTCCTACTGCCAACAAAGCCGCTGCGCCAACATCCATGCTTTTTCTCCTTCAGATATAAAAATTAAAAATCAATGCAACTTAATAACATCGCCGATATAAACACATGTCAGTAATGTAAAAATATACGCTTGAATTGCGGAAACAAAAACTTCCATTCCATATAAGAGGACTGTAAATCCAAAAGGCAAAACATTAACTATCATTGGGGCTGTCATTGCCATTCCAAATATAACGCCTAAAAGAATATGTCCAGCAGTCATATTACCAAACAATCGCAAAGCTAAAGTAAGCGGCCTCGACAATTGACTCAGCAATTCGATGGGCACCAAAAATGGAACCATCACTTTTGGAATTCCAGGAGGCACCAGGATAGTTATAAAGTGCCCACCATGTTTAGAAATTCCTATTATCAAAGTCATGATAAATATGGAAACCGCAAACGTTCCCGTAACAACCAACTGACTTGTAATCGTATAAGATCCTGGCACCAACCCAGCCAAATTACAAAAGAATATAAAGAGAAATAAAGAGGCTATAAAAGGCAAATACTTATAACCCTCTTCTCCAATATTATCGTCTGCTATATCTTTTATCATTTGGAGGTATAGCTCCAAAATACTTTGAAGTTTTCCAGGAGCCAAACTAAGCTTTGACTTAACTGCAATCATAAATATAATGAAAGCAATTGCTAATGCAGCCCACATCACAAAAATGCCTTTATTTAAAGAAAGATCCAGACTACCTAAATGTATCGGGACGATCGGGTGTAGCTCAAAATGATGTAACGGGTTTTCCATAACCTCTATTCTTTATCAGTATAGTTTGTAGCGTTTAACTCTTGGGCAACACGGTATA
>CAWVUN010000454.1:0-1876 GCA_963932495.1 uncultured bacterium | reverse complement strand
ATAGACAAAAAAAATATTCTTTTTTTCCTGCTGTTAGTGGGATATCTGATTCTGGGTTTTTATCTTCGCTACGAAACTTTGGATATCGCGCGTTTCAACGAATGGCTAACCAGAGACTTTGACCGTGCATACAATTTAATAAACGGAATATATGTGCCGCTAGCCGGACCAGAAACAACTGGAGGAGGTCGGCTGCCTGGACCCCTACTATATTTCCTTCTCGCCATTCCTCTAATATTTCAAAAATCCTACGAGTCCATCTATTTTTTTCACTTCCTAATAAACTCAGGATCTCTTTTATTAATTTTTTTCACCGTAAAAAGATACTTTGGATTTAAAGAAGGCGTATTTTCTGCGATTTTTTTATCCATAGATTTATCGCACATTGACACGGTAGCGTTCCCTATAAACCCTTCATTCATTATCCCGTTGCTCATCCTATTTTTGGGATTGATATTAGAGTTTTCGGTGAAAAGGAACACCAAAGTTTTCCCCTTAATGTTTTTGCTGATCACGCTCGCAATCCAAATGCATTATTCGGTGGCAACTTATTATTTGATTCCTATTACCGCCGCTTTAGTTTTTCGGATAAGAATTCCGTTCAAGACGATAGCTTTAACGCTTCTTATTGTATCGGCGACTTTTTCTAGTTATTGGATACATAAGGCGACTCTGTTTGAGAGTGAAAATAAGATACACAAAAAGTTTTTTAATCAGGAAAAAATCTCTTTAGCAGAGGTCACAAAAATTATTTTCGCTCAAAATACTTTAAGACGATTGTCTTACCAAGGAGCAGAACCATTATTTGGGGCATCTGACTTTTTTTTAAAATCTCGGTTCGTATTGATGAACTTAACGTTATATGGGTTTGGCATTTGGCTTTTAGTCGGTTGGATAAAAGAGAAAGGAGCTGGTAAGGAAAGAGAAACAGCTTTGTTTTTATTATTTTATATCCCTGCAATTATCTATGAAGTTGCGGCCCCTCATACTCACCACGTTTGGTATTCGTATATTTTTCTTCCGCCTATTTTAGTTATGATGGCTAGGCTGATAGTTGTTGTCTACGAAAACAATAAAAATAAAATAATTCTGTTTGGTTTCACTGCTTTTACCGTTTCCTTTTTGGGGTATTTAACTTTTTTTACTTTTGATCGCTTTCATTTAATAAAAGGAAAGATCGAGAATCGTTTGAAATTAGGGCACCCCGGCCTTTTTTATAAAAACTTAAATCTTTTCAAGTTACTTGTTGCCCATTTATTTAAGGAATTAAACTTAACACCCGCTGAGTATTCAGAAAAAGTTTTTTTCGAAGGAATGTCTCCTTTTTCTTTAAATTTATTGAAAGAAATCAATGTTTCAAATTCAGAAGGGGAGGTTTCAGGTAATCCCGCAAATGAAAATAAATGCTTTTATATCATAAAAAATACGAGAGTCATTGAAGAGTTCAGGAATAAGTTTTTATTAGAGAACCGCCGTCTCAATGCGTTTTTAAAGGACCCTACACTAAATATAAGTGGCAATATTAGAGAAATTAGATTTGAGTATAAACACTTTGCAGAATATGTTTTAGTGTTCGAGTATGAGCCAAAAGAAAAACAAGGGTGCTATAACAATTCTTACGGCATGTTCGTCGTTGCGAAAAAGCTAAGAGACTTATTGATTCAAAGTAGAGGTATGGTTGTTAAAGATCACCCTCTAGCCGTTAAAAAAGAATTGTTCGATGAGCTTTATGATTCCTCAAATAGATTGAAAAGCTTAAATGCAGAATTTGTGATTCTGGATCAAGAGCTGCAAACCCCAATTCGTTTGAAAATTAGATTGAGCGAAGAATTGGATAAGAAGAAACTTATTTTTGATTTAGAGTTTTACTCGTTTG
>CAWVUN010000453.1:0-1899 GCA_963932495.1 uncultured bacterium | reverse complement strand
ATTTGATTAAAATATAAAACTGCAGCAATCTCTAATAAAACCCCTGTTCTATCCTGAGTACAAACTATCAAATCTGACGCTTCTCCAGGCACAAACAAAGTTTCGACAGCAAAAGAATCTTGAGAGTTTTGGAACTCATTGTATATCTCCAGTTGAGTTTGCAAATCTCTGGGCAATCGAATTAACTTCATAAAATCCAATTTAACCGCATTAGAGACCGCACGCCTCTTTTTGTGATGAAGGGTAAACTGGTAAAAGTTTTTTAGCTGATCGATTTGTGAAGCAGACATTTTCATTTTTGTCCCGCCCCTATCGGAATAAGTCAGCAAAATCAACATTTTTAAACGTTCTTTATCATGCCCCACCAAATCCCAAACCATTTCGTACGTATCGTCGTCTTCTGGATCAAGGAACATTAAATCTCGCATCGTCAAATGTCGCTCAACTAAAAACGCGACATTTTCTACCATCTTCGCATTCCAATACCCAAGATCGTTTAAAATCCCAGGAATTAATCGAGCGCCAACGATTTCTTCGTTTTGCCCAGGCTCTTTAGTCCCTTTTCCAATATCATGAAGTAAAACAGACAACCGTAGGGCCTGCTTGTCTTTTACCGACTGATATAAATCCGACAAAAAGGAATCAGAGTCAGAAGCAAACTCTAAACCGTTTAACTGATCCAACGCCGCCAAAATATGAATATCGGTAGGGAATTTATGAACATAGATATCCTGCAAAAGACCGCATAGAGCTTTGAACTCTGGGATGAAGAAGTTTTGTAGGAGGCCAAATTCATGCAATAACCGCAAAGCCTTCGCAAAATACTTTCCGCGAATAATACTCTTAAAGCCTTCTTGAGCTCGTTTCTTAGCTTGGTCTAAAAATAATGGCGAGAACTGATCGATATGCTGTTCGATTGCTCGTATTACAGGATAAGAAAGGTCGTAGTTATCTTTTGCAACATAACCCAAAATTTGAAAAACTAGATTTGGATGGTTTTCTAATTTCGTCTGTCCATTCCTTATAAAAATAATTTGCCTCTCAGCATTTACTCCCAATTTTTCATTTAAAGTTTTTATTCTTTTTGGATCAAATTTGATGGCTTCCGCAAATAAATTTCTACTGTGTTTTTTTAATGGATACGCGGCATTATAAAAATAATTTCTGTAAAAGGTAAAAAGCTCCATTCCCATAGATTTAGCAACTTGCTCACGAACTTCAAAGCTCAATACATCTCTCAACGCGGTTTGTTCCAATGAATGAAGAAAAAGCCTGGTTTTTGACAAAAAATTAAGGCCTTTTTGCATATTTTTAAAGGCAGTTTCGCCAAGTTTCCCTTTAACGTACAATTCTTGTATTAACTCAAATTGATTAGATTTTTCTAAATTACTCCGCATTTTTTCTAGAAAAAGTGCCCAATATAAGCGGCTTAATTCAACTTTTACGTCAGGTTCTTGGGAAAAAACCGTATTCTGGACGGCATAATATCCCTCGTGGGATCGGCAGTAATCCAAAAGAACATTTTTATTAAGTAGCGTAGCGGTTTTAACGCCGCTCTTAAATTCGCTAAAAGTTAAAAAGTTACCGCAGATATGGCGGCTATCAATTACTGAACAGAACCAGTTAGGCTTGGAAAAATCAAATTCGAAATCAGTTTCCGCTTCTGTTTTGACAAATTTAGTTTTAGTTTTAAAAATACCTTGATGAATAAAAAGATATTCAAAGTACTCTAAAACTCTTGGAACAAATTGAGCCACTTTATCATCGGGAGAAGTGCGGGAAATTATTAAAATATCTACGTAAGAACGAAAGTACAACTCTTCCCTTCCATAGCCTCCACAGGCTATAATTGAAACGGGAATGTCGTAAACAGAAAAATTAGCACCATGGAGCCGATTA
>CAWVUN010000452.1:0-1913 GCA_963932495.1 uncultured bacterium | reverse complement strand
AAAATAAGTAGTATTCTATTAAGATTAAGCGTCTTCGCGATCTATAAACTTCTTGAGGAATGGAAACATCGCTCCTCTTTTTTCGATCATCTCTTCGCGAGACTTTTTAACTACCTCAGCGTCGATTATTTTATAGCCACGTTCTTCTGCAAATCTTTCTACGCTTTTAACAACCATACCTCTAGCAAAAGAAGGAATTTTTGCTAAACGCTCTTCCGCTTCGTTGGTCCATTGGGATTTGTATTCAACTTCTAAGCCTAAAGTGTCTTCAATTTTTAGAGTGATTTCTTTGCCGCCATATTTCCCAGGTTCGTAATCGCACGAATTATCCTCGGCCATATAGTTTCCTGTCTCAGCAAAAGCTCTCGCCCGACAACCAGAACACATAGAAGAAAATTCACAAGCACCACATTTTCCTTCAAGTTTTTTTCTATCGCGGAGTTGATTCATCAAAGGAGCATTTTCCCAAAGATCTTTAAAAGACGAATCTTTTAAATTGCCAACCGATTCTGCAATAAACGGACAAGGAGTTAGGTCGCCTTCTGGAGAGATTCGGCCATAATGGGTTCCAGCAGGACATCCGCCAGAGTAGGTCCTTTGATAAACTGATTCTGGATCGTTTTCGTAAACCACTCTCTTGTATTGGGGTGCGCATTTAGAGTTGATCATCAATTTGCCTTTATATTCCATTTGCAGCTTATATAACGTCTTAAGAGCTTCTTCATAGGATGCGTTGGAAATATCTGTATTGCCTTGGCCGCGACCGGTACAAACAAGAAAATATAAATTGAAAGCGATAGCTCCAATTTTTTCTGAGTAGGCCACTACATCTGGGATTTCTTTATAATTCATATCCGAAACGGACATTTGGACTAAAAAATCGACGCCAACTTCATTTAAAATATCGAAAGCTTTGGTTGAGTTTTCCCATGCTTGGTCAACCCCTCGAAACTTGTTGTGCTTAATTGCATCCATTGAGTCGATACTAATGCCAACGCCATGAGCTCCAGAATCTTTAATTTTTTGGGCTACGGTATGATTGATCATGGTTCCGTTTGTTCCTAGGACTACCATGAACTTTTTGTCTGCGGCATAACGCACAATTTTGTATATATCTGGTCTTAAAAGAGGTTCACCACCAGTTAATATCAAAAACGCGTTTGGATTAACTTCGGCAATTTGGTCGACTACGCGGAAGCATTCTTCGGTATTTAACTCATCGGTTCTAACTCCTCCTCGAAAATCAGCATCGAGGTAACAGTGGTCGCAATTTAAATTACAACGTTTGGTTAGGTTCCAAGAAATAGAGTAAGTCCGAAAATCCATCTTGTCGGTTTTATTATCAGTAACGAAAGTAGCTTCCATAAAATTAGTTTATTAGCAGGTTTATCGGTCGGCCTTTTTGTGAGAATCCCTTAGCCGCGTTATTTAGAGGACTTGTAAATAGTTCTTAAACCTTTAAGCTTTTTTTTAAATACATGTTTAAAAAGGGATAGGACTATTTCGTGTAAAATTCAAATTATCAAGTGCCTATGAACCCTGCATCTTATCACTTTTGGGAGATTGCCGTGAAAAAAAGTTATTTTTGGATTATTTTTATTTTTTTAATTTATCTTCTGGAACCTCTTGGGGCTTTAGAAAAAGTATATTCAATTTCGGGCTTTGGAAAAGATGGTAAAGGGGAGAAAGAGTTCTCATTAGAGCAGTTGGAGTCAAAAGAAAAAAACGTGATGGGAAGCCATTATTTTGATAAGGGAATGGGATTAAAGGGAACTCGATTAACAGTTGTGCCATTTGTCCGTTTGTTGGAAATGTTCCCACCTCCAGATAAATCCGACTCCTTGTGGATGGATGGG
This sequence comes from uncultured bacterium, assembly GCA_963932495.1. Taxonomy (GTDB): domain Bacteria; phylum Nitrospinota; class Nitrospinia; order Nitrospinales; family JAJDAT01; genus JAJDAT01. The sequence goes on along the minus strand of CAWVUN010000452.1, from coordinate 57 downwards.
GCAGACGACTACGAAGCGGTGGTTTCTATCGAACAAGCAAAAAAATATAATTTATTT
>CAWVUN010000451.1:0-1936 GCA_963932495.1 uncultured bacterium | reverse complement strand
CGTATACTTATGGGCGTCTGCTTCTCCAGAGATATTAGATCGTTTTTGTAAAAACTTATTTCCCCATGGATAAATCAAGCCGTGAGTTCCTCGAGCTGCTTTTTCCCATTCGGCTTCTGTTGGAAGTCGTTTCCCTGCCCATTTACAAAAGTTATTTGCGTCTAACCAAGAGACTCCAACTACCGGGTATTCGGGAGTGTCTAAAACAGATTGATCCCCTTGGAAAAATGGAACGGATGGTTTTACATAATTTGCGGCGCGGCGGAATACAGCATAATCTTTGACTGCGACCTCATATTTATCAATGTAATATGCGTCTAAATAAATTTCTTTCTCCGGCTTTTCGTCAAATCCCCCAGAGTCGGAACCTCGAGTGAAGACGCCTTCAGGGATTAAGACCATTTCTCGGCCGTCGTCTCCCGTAAAAACTTCATAAATACTAAAATCTCGATTGTCGTCGACGACGACATTTTTTGATTTAGCTTGGATTCTTTTGACTTTCTCGTCGTATTCCATTGACTTTTTTATTTCCCAAACGATAGTCATGGCAAACGCGATGGTAATAAAAAAGGCAAAAACGATCCCGATCATTAATTGCTTGTTGCTTTGCATAGATTTAGCGATAAATTAGATGATTAATAACTGCGAAATTGTTAGTTTACAGGCCTTATTATATAAAGTAAACATTTCAGTTATTGCACTTGGTAAAGAGGCTTGGAGTCGTTTTAAGAATTTAAAGAGATTATAATTTATAATAAACGTTCCGCTAGTCGTTAGATTTATTTGAGTGTTTGTGAAATATAATTCGCAAATGATTTTGAGGAATTAAAAAATGGATTTAATGGAAGCAAAAGATACAGCGTTGTCTTTTTTGAAATCAGCAAATAAGGAAACGCTGAAATGGTTTAGGTCGGATTACAAAGTTGAATTTAAAAAAGACGAAAGTCCGGTAACTATTGCCGATAAAAATACTGAAGAAATTTTGAGAAAACAAATTTCGAAGAGTTTTCCTGGACACGGAATTATTGGAGAGGAATTTGGCTCGGAAACAGAAGATGCTGAATGGGTGTGGACTGTTGACCCTATTGATGGAACGCGCTCTTTTATTCGAGGGTTGCCTTTTTACTCTATTTTGATTTCTCTTTTGCGTAATGGACAGCCGTTAATTGGTATAGTTTCGTTTCCGGCGTTGGGCGAGGTTTATTGGGCAGTAAAAGGACAAGGAGCTTATTGTGGCGATTTAAGGGTTAATGTTTCTAATGAAACACAATTAAAGAGGTCATTGGTCGCGACAGCGGATAGATATTGTTTTGAGGAAAAGAAGAGCCTATTTTTATTTGATCATTTGAGTCGCGAAGCTAGTTTAATTCGAACTTATCCAGACGCATTTGGTCATATTTTGGCAATTCGTGGAGCCGTTGATATAATGGTAGATCCTTGGGCTTGTATTTGGGATTTTGCTCCATTAAAAGTATTGGCGGAGGAGGCTGGCGGCGTATTTGTTAATTTTAGTGGTAACAAAAATGATATTCGAGAAGGGTCGGCAATTGTAGGAAATAGTCAATTAGCCAAATTTGTTAGGCGGGTTATTGCAAAAGGTAGTTAATCATAAAAATTTTATAATTCTTGTCTACCAGCAAAACCCGAGTCCAAATCGTGCCAGTGAGTGATTTTGGTTTCTGGGTTTTTCCAACATAGGAAAACTTCTTTGCCATCGCGCATTGCTGGGAAATCAACTAAGCCTTGGTTTATTCCCTTCATAACACACCCTTTGTTTTTCAAGTCATTCATTAGTTCGTTAAACTTTAAAGCAAAAGTTAAGTATTCGGGGCCTTGAACGCTTCCCCCATTATCGTTTGCTTTTTCCCAAGCTTTTTTGACGTCTGGAAACTTTTTAGAAAGCCAAGTCGTTGTCATTCCTTTTAAAATCCAAGCT
>CAWVUN010000450.1:0-1936 GCA_963932495.1 uncultured bacterium | reverse complement strand
GAGACAAATAAATGGAGTTTCTTCCCTCACCCATTGCTATATCTAAAGCTTTTCCATTGCCAGTGAGCGTTTCTGTGTTAGAAGTTAACCAATCACAAGCGGTTTTGCCGCTAATATAATCTTCTATTCCGTATTTCTTATTCCACTTCTCTTTATCTTTTAGCGACATTTAAAACTAAACTCCCATATTTTCAATTATATAAGCAGTTGTAACATTTCGTTAATCGATTATTCAAGAACAATCCTGAATCAGGAAAATAGTTAAATACCTACTCATAATTGTTGACAAAAGTTTAATAAAACCCTAAGCTATAAAGCTTTACTGAAGGTATAAAGCACACAAAGCGGTGTTTATCCGAATAAGCCCCGAGAGGGTTCAAGGAGCAAATTTTTATGTACGCAGTAGTCCAAACTGGAGGCAAGCAGTACAAGGTTTCCGCAGGAGACGTTATTCAAGTCGAAAAACTTGAAACCCCTGTTGGAGAATCCGTAACGCTTGACAAGATTTTAATGGCAGGGGACGGTACCGACGTTCAAGTGGGCAGTCCTTTTTTAGAAAGTTGTAGCGTTACCGCAGAGGTTTCCGAACAACTTAAAAATAAAAAAATTATCATTTTCAAAAAACGTCGCAGAAAAAACTATCGAAGAAAAAATGGTCATAGACAATTACAAACGCGACTCAAAATTACAAGTATCAACAAGGAGTAAACAGAAATGGCTCATAAAAAAGGTCAAGGTAGTACCTCAAATGGTCGAGATAGTATAGGCAAACGCCTTGGAGTTAAGCGTTATGGTGGACAAGCCGTTAAATCTGGCGAAATTCTAGTTCGTCAACGTGGTACTACTTTTCATCCTGGTTTGAATGTTGGTTTAGGAAGCGACTATACTTTGTTTTCCAAAGTACATGGCGTGGTTAAATTCGAGCATTTGAGTAGAACCAGAAGAAAAATCAGCGTTTATCCTGCTGTTTAAATCACCCCATAATTTGATTCCCTCTTTTTCCAATGTTTGTTGACCAAGTCAACATAGTAGCCCAAGCCGGAAAAGGTGGAGACGGTTGCAGCAGCTTCCGTAGAGAAAAATTTATACCCTATGGAGGTCCCGACGGAGGCGATGGAGGCAAAGGTGGAAATATCGTTTTAGAAACGGATCCCAATCTTCAAACTCTTTTTGACCTACGATACCAAAGAATTTATAACGCAGAAGATGGGCACAAAGGCCGAGGCAAGGACATGACGGGCCGAGGCGGTAAAACTTGGATTCTTAAAGTCCCAATGGGAACCCTGATAAAAAATCAGGAAACAGGGGAACTTCTCGCCGATCTCAAAAATGAAAATGAGAAATTTATAGCCGCAAAAGGCGGAGACGGAGGCTTTGGAAACGCAAAGTATAAAACTTCGTCTAACCGTGCTCCAAGAAAGTTCCAACATGGTTTTGATGGCGAAAAAATTAGCTTACGTCTAGAATTAAAACTCCTAGCCGATGTAGGTATTATTGGTTTCCCTAACGCTGGAAAATCAACTTTCATTACAAAAATTTCTAATGCTCGCCCCAAAATAGCCGACTATCCATTCAGCACTTTGATTCCAAACCTAGGAGTGGTTAGGATGGACGATTATTCAACATATATCGCAGCAGATATTCCTGGTATTATAGAAGGAGCTCACGAAGGAAAGGGACTTGGAATACAATTTCTGAAACATACCGAACGTACCCGGCTTCTCGTTCACTTAATAGATTTATCAATAATGAGCGATAGAGACCCCCTCGCCGATTACAAGGCCATTCAAAATGAGCTCAAAAATTATGCCCAGACATTATATGAAAAACCCCAAATTCTGGTTCCTTCCAAGATAGACCACCCTGAAGCGGAAGAAAAGTTTGAACGCTATAAAGATGAATTAAAAAAATTAAACCCAAACTTATTCCCGATTTC
>CAWVUN010000449.1:0-1937 GCA_963932495.1 uncultured bacterium | reverse complement strand
GTAAGGTCGCCAGAGGAATATCAAGAAGTGATTTCAAGTAATTTAGAAGAAATCAATTATATGTCCAAAATTTTGGAAGATTTATTTTATCTGTCTAAAGCAGACGAAGCAGAGATGCGGCTAGATTTTAAACCTTTAGATTTAGCTTGGATAACTGAAGATATTTGTAAACATGCCGAAATTATTGCAAGTGAGAAAGATATTGAAATTATTGTTGCGTTTTTAGAGCCTGCCGAGATAGTGGGAGACGCTGTTCGACTTAAACAGACCATCTGGAATTTGCTGAATAATGCTATTAAGTACACTCCCAATGAGGGAAGGGTCAAAGTTTATTTACAAAACAAAAATGACAAGGCTGTTCTTTCTATTGAGGATACGGGTATCGGAATTCCAAAGGAAGGCCTTGGGTGTATTTTTAATCGGTTTTATCGGGTCGATAAATCGCGATCTAGGGAAGATGGCGGAAGCGGACTTGGTCTTTCTATTTCAAAGTATATTATTGATGCCCATAACGGGACGATCGAAGTAGAGAGCGAAGTAGGTAAAGGGACAAGATTTAAAATAAGTCTACCTAAAATAGTTGTTGCGTCAAATTCAACTACAGCAAGATGAGTTTGATTTTAGTTTGGAGAGTTCATTTTTTCGAAACTAGAAATATAGCCTGTTAGTTTTTTTATAGCGGCGTTACGCTGTTTTTGGGTTAGCGTCGAGTCGAAATTAATTACTAAATCTGTCCATTCTATTTTTTTCTTTTCCATTTGAGTTTTGAAGTCGTATGACCACATCGATTGTGGATCTATTACCCAAGGACCAATAGATTTTTCCAACTCTTTAGCCGTTTTATTTGACTTAAGTTCTTCAATAAACCATTTGTGGAATGACCTACGTTGCTCCAACCTAATTTTTACAAAGTTTCTATCAGGTTGTTCGACCCAACCCTTTATTTTTTCAATTTGTTCTTTTGATAGATCGCCTACCCAATCTTCTAAGGTGTCTTGAAATGATTCAAGATCTTCTTCCGACCATTCTGCATCGCTTAATTTTAACTTTTCTTCTAAAATTAGGTTCCTTTTATTCAGTTTGTAGGGAAGTTCTTTAATTTGTTCTGGAGCTACAGTACTCAAAAAAGTTGCCCAATCTGGTAATAGTTTCTTCATAAGAACGTCCCATACCACATCGTACTCGTCAGTTATTTTTTCAAGTTCCTTAACTGTCAGTCCATCCTTAAAACGATCATTGAACTGTTTAAGAAGAGTGATAACTTTGAGCAGTTCTTGCTTTTTGTGCCAATCAAGTAAACGGTCTATTTTTTCATCTAAAAATGTTTCTTGAGTTTCTGAAAGGTCAAAGTAATCTCTGGTTTTACCTAATATTACCCAGCCTGAAATTGAATACAGAAAATCAATTCGACTACAACCGTTAGAAGTCAATAATCCTATTGATAGAAAGCAAGCGAGAACGATACGGATTACTTTTTGTTTGAAGAAGTTTTTTGATTTTTTGTTTTGAATTTGTGTCAAAGGAGTTATAAAAAAACATTGGGTGACGGAATACTAGAACTGACTAATTTCAGACGGTTTGGAAGTTAATTGATTTTGAATAAAAATGAATCTTCTGTATATATGAGAAATGGTATATTCTCACATCTTTTCTAGGAACCAAAGAAAAACTGGCTCTTCAAGATAATTTCTAAGAGATTCTAATTTATATAATATGAACTCTTAAACACGTTTACAGAATGACAAGGAAAGTAGGTAATTCTTATAAGCGGTAATATGTTCTGGGCACCAATATATTGGAGTTTCTATCTGTTTTTCTTCAATAGTTTGGTCTCAAAAGTATATTTCAGGAAAATATGGGTAGAATAAGCATTTCATATTTGAGACATTCTCAAATATTATTCTTAATAATGCGAATTTAACGCTGTCGAAAAGTTG
>CAWVUN010000448.1:0-1938 GCA_963932495.1 uncultured bacterium | reverse complement strand
CGTAACGAAGTGATTTGGCTAACTCTTATTGGCACTGCCATTGCTATCGCCGGGGGAATGTATACTTACAATTTGGTTGTTAGGCCTTTGCGCAGACTAGTCGCGCATACGGAGGACGGTGGCAAAACAAGCGCGCCTGAAATTAAAACAAACAACGAGATCAAACAATTGGCTACCGCTATTCAAGGAATTCGCGAAAACCATACTGCCGATTAACGAATTTTAAGAACCGATAAAATCTCCAACAAAACGTTTGAACTGCTTAGAGAAGTTGAAGGCTTTTTCATCCTGTATCCCTAGCTCTTTTAAAATTGTCGAATAGTCTAAAAAATTCATTTTAAGTTTTAGGTTATCCAACCCTTTTTCTACAAGTTCTTCCTTTTCTCCTAATGGTACCCATTTTTCGCAAAGTTCAGAAAATAATTTTTTCTCCACCCGCTTTTCTTCCATCCCATCAAACCGAGTTAGACTCAGTCCATCTTTCCTTTCCTTATTATTCATATTTTCCCGATTTAGGTAATCATAACACTTCTCACGCAAGACCAATCCTTTTTCCCAGGAGCTCATCGATTCCCATTTATTTAGAACCCAGGGGGCAACTTTTTCAAAAGAAGTTATATTTTCCTGCTCTCCTTTGTAAGCAGAAGACATCATCTCCCGATGAAGTTCGCGTACAATTTTCTGTTCTCGTAAAACATCCTGACGAAACTCTGGTTCCTTAGCCCAACGCGCGTTGAATTTATTGTACCGGAGTATGGCTGCCTGAGTCGGGGTCATCGCATCCAACTCGTAAAACATTTTTTGCGCCGAGCCCAGATGCAAAGCTTTCGCTTCTGCCACCATCTCAAAATATCTTATCGAATCTTTTTCCCTGAGCTCCGACAATTTGGGTTCTATTTTCTGCCTAAAAGCAACATACCCCCCAACTGACATAACTAAAACAGCTAAGAGAAGTAATCGGACAAGAAGTTTTAGTAATAAATCCATAGAAAATAATCAAAGCAAGGCAATAATTAAAACTGAAAAGGGCTATTCAATTATTTTCGGATATTTGGACGGGAAAGTTAACTAAAATCTCTAGAAGACAACTCTCACAAAAAAGCAGGAATAATGATATAGGTAGGATTTCAGCTCCATTTTCATGATTCTCAACAAATATAATGAAAATGGAGCTTTTGGAGTTTTTTCTAATGCTTAAAATGGCGGATGCCAGTAAACACCATAGGGATTTTATTCTCATTGGCGGCTTGGACCACTTCTTCGTCACGAATCGACCCTCCCGGTTGAATGATAGCGGAAATTCCCGCTGAGGCAGCCGTGTCGATGGAATCGCGGAATGGAAAAAAAGCGTCGGATGCCATAACGCAACCTTTAATCGGTTTATTGGCTTTTTCAACAGCTAATCGAGCTGAATCAACTCGGCTCATTTGACCGGCACCAACGCCAACCGTTTCCAAATCTTTTACGTAAACAATTGCATTGGACTTAACGTGCTTTGCCACCGTCCATGCAAATTTTAGATCTTTCATTTCTGCTTCAGAGGGCTCCACCTCTCCTGCGATTTTAAGTTTATCGGGGTTTAGATTGATAGAATCTTCGTCTTGTAAAAGAACGCCTCCCGCTACTTTTTTAACGTCTAAACGTGGAGACTCGCTGCGATTTGGTAGAGGTAATTCCATGACCCTAACATTTTTCTTAGCCGCAAATAATTCTAACGCTTTTGGTTCGTACCCTGGAGCAATTACAGCTTCAACAAAGTTTTTGAGAATCTCTTCTGCTGTATCGCGAGTAACAATTTTATTAAAACCTAGGATACCGCCAAATGCGGAAACAGGGTCTGTCTCTCTTGCTTTGATAAACGTCTCTAATTGGTTTTCGCCGCAAGCAGCTCCACATGGATTGGTATGCTTAATAATACCTACCGCCCCTGCCTCAAAA
>CAWVUN010000447.1:0-1945 GCA_963932495.1 uncultured bacterium | reverse complement strand
TGAATTTTGAATCCTCGCAATAAGGGGAAACGTAACTTTATATCCCGTTAAGTAGGATAGATTTAATTTTTTCTCGATCACTTTCCATATTTTCGTATATTCTGATCGACATTGAAAAAGGTTTACGGCTTGGAATTGCCCTAGATACGTTATCCCAAAGGTGCAGCTTTAGCAAACTCAGTTACCGTGTCCCAATTGAAAAACCTTTTTACAAACTCTCTATAGAGAGTGAAATCCTTTAATGAATTAATCCTGGACATGTAAGCATTAAAGCCGCGTTTTCTCCACTGGTTGACCTTTCGCCGCGCCAGGCAGAAGCAGCATATGAATGAGAAGAAACGTAGATTACGAAAGACGTTTCCTCATCTGGGGATTTATCGTTAGGCTCAAAATAAATTCTCCAATAATTCTCCAAAAGTTGTTTTCCTGCCTCCATTCAATAACTCGGTGTTTTAACTTTCGAGACGACGAGTTACCGACCCATTCGTCCATCGAACGAAATAGTGATCGCAAATCTGTGTAATTTGAGCGTTAAAAAATTTTTCTTTTTGAAGATTCCCTTGGATTGGGTTAAAGAAATATTGGGTTTGCCATTCGTTTAGGGAGATTTCTTTTCCGCCCCAATAATGGGCTTTAAATTCCTTGGATTAAAACGATAAGAGTTCTTGTGGGTTATTTTTATCTCGCGTTTAGCGCCATACCCTCATCAAAGAAAAAAATAACATCATTGGTGGAGAACTCTATTAATGGAGGCCAAGCGACTAGTGTGGGGGATAGAGATTGAGACGACTGTGAAGTTGTTGACCAATCTCAAATTAATTTTCATTCAGCCCAACGTTTACTGAGAATCATGCGCGCAAATTGGCTTGATATCTTCCTAACGGATGTTTCGACGTCTCCTAAATTGAGAATAGCCTCTTTTTTATCCCGTGTATATTTCCTAAAATAAATTGTTTAGGGTTATCTAGCCAAATTGCGGCGGCAGTCTGAGCCGTTGATTTTGACTTAAAGTCCAAAGACTGTGAAATAGAAAATAAGGTTTCTCCTGTTCTTAAAGGCCCATAAAGGCTAGGAGGAGGAGTTTTATTTACTCTATTAGCTGTTGGAACAGTTTTCTCAATCGAAATATCTTTGCTTTTCGCAGTCGGAACAGGTTCGATTAGTCGAGTATCTAATTTAACTTCAACTTATGGCGGTGCTTCTTCTTTTATTTCTGGAATTTCAACGGTTTCGATTTTAGTAATAGATCTCGCGCGTAAATCTTTGAGGATAGATTTAGTCAATGGAGAGTCCATTAGCGCGATCATTGGCACTGGAGGAGTATCAATGTGTTGTTTATTTACTTTCAGGGTTTGTACAGAGTTAAGCGTTCGTAAAGGTTTTGCGGGAGTTTCTTGTCTTATTTTTGGTTGAGCTTGTTTTTCTTTACCGCCAAGAGAAAGATTTTTACGAAAGTATGCAGCAATAAAGAATTTTTCTATTATCGTGCCGCCATTTTGCGCCGCTTTAACTGCAAGATACAATAAAGTATAAAAAAGAGGTTTGTCGGAAATAAAGGTTATTTTTTTCTTCCGTTTCCTAAATCCCTGATAGAAGATAACTTTAATTCATTAACTTCTTTATGTCTAGGAATCTGTAGCCTTGCTTAGTCGATATGACTACCGACGGCAACTGATATTATTGAAGAACTTTCTGTGCCGATAACCAAATTGGCTCGGAACTTTTCTCCAAAATTGCTTTTTATTTCTATTTTGCCAAATGAGAACGGGAAAGACTCCTGGGGAAGAATAAAGCCTAAGAAAAAAAGCATCATTCCAATCACCGAGAGTTTAACTGCACAGGAAAAATTAGCTTTTTTGCTTAAAAAGCTTTAGATAGATTTAAAAAATCCCTTTAAAAAATCTTTTTTAAACATATTTAGTTAATTCTTCTTCAGATAAATCCT
>CAWVUN010000446.1:0-1948 GCA_963932495.1 uncultured bacterium | reverse complement strand
CGATATCGCATAGAGCGAAAACTTAAATTCAAAAGTTTGGCAGCTTTTGTCATAATACCGCCGGTTTTCTTAAGAGCCTCTAGAATCATATTTTTTTCAATTTGATCCAATGTTTTTTCCAAATCTACCGGGTTATCTCCATTAAATATAGGGATATTTTTTATATTTGCGCTATCACTAGATAATAGCTCATCAGGTAGATTTTCCATTTGCAATTTTTTTTCTCGTTCAAAAACGCAAGCTCTTTCCAAAACATTTTCTAACTCTCGGACATTTCCAGGCCATGAGTAATTATCAAAATTTTTCATAACTGAGGGGTCTATTCCCTCGATTTGATTCAAACCTTCGTTATCTTTATTAAATTTTTGGATAAATTGCTCCGCTAACTGGGGTATATCTTCTTTCCTTTCTCTTAAAGTTGGCATATAAACTGGGATCACATTCAATCGATAATATAAGTCTTGCCTAAAATTATTTTCTTCCACTGCTCTGGATAAATCGCGATTTGTGTCACTAATAAATCGAACATCTATTTTTATGGATTTTGATCCCCCTACTCTTGTAAATTCCTTTTCTTGCAATACGCGCAAAAGCTTGACTTGAATAGCCGGTGGAGTGTCGCCAATTTCGTCCAAGAAAAACGAACCTTTGTCAGCCGCTTCTAACAAACCATTTTTTGTTAAATACTCCCCAGTAAATGCCCCTTCTTTCATAGCCAAATAATTCGCTCTCTAAAAGATTTTCAGGCATCGCTCCACAATTTATAGTAATGAATGGTTCCTTTCCTCTAGGACCATGAAAGTGGATGGCTTTTGCAACCAACTCTTTTCCAGTAACATTTTCTCCATAAATAGTGACTGTCGCAGTGCTTCGAGAAACCTTTTCAATCAGTCGGTAAACCTTTTCCATGGAAGAGCTTTTTCCAATAATATTACCGAATTGAAACTTGTGGTTTAAAGCGGTTTTCAAATAAGCATTTTTATTACATAATTTTTTTTCTAAATTGCGTTTTTTAAGATTAACTTTAAATCGTCAATTTGAAAGGGTTTAGAAATATAACCGTAAGCTCCTTTTTTCATTGCTTCTAATGCGGTTTCTGCAGAAGAAAAAGCAGTCATCATGATCACAGGCGTTCCAGGTGAAGTTTCTTGAACGACTTCCAATACATTGATTCCACTAGAGCGAGGCATCTTGATACCTGTGAGAACTAAGTCAAAAACGGTTGCCCTGATATATTTTTCCGCAATTTACCCATTCTTGGCGGTAACAACTTCATAGCCTTCTTTTTCCAGAAAAATAGAAAGAAAATCACAAATACTTTCTTCGTTATCGGCAACTAAAATAGAGCTCATATAAACTTTATTCTTCAAGTTTTTTGTCGAATCAAGAATAGGGTCATCTCTATTTTTTGCTAAATGCTTGTGAATGAATTCTTAATCTTAAAGCGTTTAACTTAATAAAACCTTCGGCATCGTTTTGATCGTAATTATCATCCATATTAAAAGAAGCCATTTCCTCATCGTACAAACTGTTCTCAGATTTTCTACCCGAAACGGTACAATTCCCTTTATATAGCTTCAATCTAACAGTTCCGTTTACGCCTTTTTGAGCTTCATCTACTAACTTTTGGTGTAGTACTCTTTCAGGGCTAAACCAAAACCCGTTATAAATCATTCTTGCATATGCCGGAATCATTGAATCTAGTTGAAACATCACTTCCCTATCTAGAGTAATCGTTTCCAAAGCTCTGTGAGCACTATGTAAAATAGTTCCTCCAGGAGTTTCATAAACGCCTCTAGATTTCATTCCCACAAAACGATTTTCAACAATATCAATGCGACCTATACCATGCTTTCCAGCCAGCTCGTTTAGTCGAACCAACAAATCTACCGGATTAAAACGGACTCCATTAATTGCAACGGGATTTCCTTCCTCGTAATCCAATTGA
>CAWVUN010000445.1:0-1948 GCA_963932495.1 uncultured bacterium | reverse complement strand
AATGAGGTTATCCGCTCCTTGAAGACATTCGCTTTCATTTAAATCTAAATCACAAATTAAATTGGAAACCTGAAGTCCTCTTCTTAGCTGAACTCCAAAGTTGTCATCAATAGCTTCATATATTTTTTTTCGTTCCGCCCATTGCCCACCTTCGTCCTTAAAAACGATTCTATTTCTAAGATCCTCGATTTCAGCGTCAAACTTTAGAGGCAAGGTTTCAAATTCTTTCTCAGGTAAAAATGAATCTGTTATAACAATTCGCTTCCAAGTTTTGGCTTTGGTTTCCATATTTTCCAAAACGCGTGCCAAGTTTTGGTAGCCTTGCAAACATTGATTGTTGGAAATTTTTTGAGTGCAATATAATTCGGAAACCTTAATTTTTTTGTGAATTTTATCCTTCACTTCATTGATTTTATTTAAAAAAGCCGTTTGCTCTTCCCAAGGCATAATGTCCATTACAAAACGATGAACTTCATTTTTCGATGCATCCCAGGGAATCAAAATTGTATCAAAACCTCCAATACGCAAAAATCGATCCGAAATTCCCACCACTCGCAACCCGGACTTTTTAATATCTTTTAAAACCCTATGTAGGGTTTCTGTTCCCTGTAAACACTCCTCTACCAATCGAGTCTCATCTTCAACAAACCCGATCTTTTGAATAAAAGGGAAGCATTCCAATTGCTCAAGACCAAAATTACGTTCCATATCAGCTTTCGCCAAAATCAAATTATGAAAAATATTTTTTTTTAGAGTTTCAGCTCCAGCATTGAACGAAAATGAAAAAATAAAAGATAAAACTAAAATTAAAAACCATTTTATTGAACCCATCAGGTTCTCCTAGTAATGAGAAAAAGAAGTAATCGTATATATAGTTAAGCTCACAAAATCTCAATTCGCCAAAAATATATCAACACACTAATCGATAACAATTAAGCTATTTAAGTTAACTGTGAAATTTAATAGAACAAAACCCTATTTACCAATTGATCGTGCCAATAATTAAACTCGGCACTTCACTTAAAAACAGAAGTATAGAGATATTGAACTGAAACCAGTCAAAATATGTCTTATATTTTAATCCTCATCTTAGTATTTAGGAAACAAAGGCAGGAACGCAAGACAAAAAATCAGGAGAGCTTTAAAGATATTCCGTGAGAAAATCATCTTGAGTGTTTTATTTTTTAACATTGCTAATTCATCCAGTTAATCAAACAATATTCTTCCTGTTTTAATGCGCTGAGAATGAATAGTCATCTCATAATGTTAACAGCCGCAAATCGATTGGAGAAAGTTACAAAATAATTTAGAAATTTTTATTTAAACGAAAAAAGAACGATGAGTCGTTTTTTGAAGACTAAAGAAGAAGGGAAAGGAAAGAAAATAAAAATTAATGTTGGGTCATTTTTCCGTCTCGTATTTCGAGTTTAAGGTTCCCAAAACGAGCTGCTTCTGGATTGTGAGTGGCCATGACAAATGTGGCCTTAAAATCACTAGAAATATTGCGCATGAGGTCCAATATTTTCTCGCCATTCTCGGAATCAAGGTTTCCTGTAGGTTCGTCGGCTAATATTAAGCTTGGCTTGTGAACTAACGCACGAGCTATCGCGACGCGTTGCATTTCTCCGCCAGACAACTCAGCTGGAAACGAATCAGCGCGATGCAGCAACCCGACATAATCTAAAAGTTTTGAGGCATTTTTCGACCCCTCTTCGCTCCCGCCACACAGTAATATGGGCAATTCAACGTTTTCCCGAACGGTCATAGTCGGCATTAAATTAAAAAACTGAAAAACAAAACCAATTTCTTCACGTCGAAGTTGAGTCAACTCGTTATCGTTCAAACCGGAGATTTTTTTATCGGAAATATAAACTTCGCCAGAGTCTGGTTTTTCCAAACCGCCTAAGACGTTCAACAAAGTGGTTTTGCCGCCGCCGCTAGGTCCCAA
>CAWVUN010000444.1:0-1973 GCA_963932495.1 uncultured bacterium | reverse complement strand
GGTGCATTGAGGGAATTTTTAATGATTCCCTGCTCGTCTGTTGAAAAAAAATCTAAGTCACTACCGCCAAAAGTCTCTATGTCTACGATAAAATTTTTGTTGGGAGAGAGAGAGGTGCCGTAAAGGGAAGATGGTAAAAAAACTCTTCGGGCGGCTTGTATATTTTCTAATCGAAGGTCTGTATTAATCGTTTCCACATCATTGGATCCAATACTATCAGCTAATTTGTAGATTTCTTTATTATCAATTTTATTACTTACTAAAGATTGAATGTTTTTCAGGTTAGGCTCACCTAAGCTAGTGTTTGTATTTTCCATTACCTATTGTTCCTATTTAACTTTAGTAGCCGTTTGGAGGAAAAGACGATGTCGCATGGATTATCGGATCAGTAATTCCTGATAGATACTCAAAAAACCTAGGGTCTTGGTCTCTCAAGAAAAAATGATCGCCGTTAAATAATTTTATTTCACAGGTTCCGCTGGTAACTTGTTTCCAAAGTTCCAAGTCTTTAGGATCAATCCATGGGTCCCGTTTTCCCGATAACACAAAAAGGTTCGACTGAATTCTCTTAGAGTGAATGTTACGGTAATTCTCGGCAATTTTAAAGTCGGATTTAAGTATTGGTAGAAAAATTTCTAATAGCTCAGGATGTTCAAAAACACCAGTCGGTGTGCCATCTAGCTCTTTAACTTCTGAAATAAATTCTTTATCGGGCAAGTGGGAGATTGGCTTCATTTTAGATAATTTTTGGGGAGGGTTTCTTCCCGAGACTATAGCTAATGAAACATTCTGTCCTACGAGTTCAATTTTTTTTATTAATTCATAGACGACTAACGCGCCAAGGCTATGCCCAAATAGCATAATTCTCTCAATACCGTGTTCAATGATAGCGTCTGCTGCTTCTGTAACCAATGTACTTAATTCGGTGCAGGGGAGCTCAGATATCCTTTCTTCTTTTCCTGGTGCTTGGAAAGAATAGATATTTAGTTTATTTGGCAGCCTGCCTTTCCATGATGAGAAAACGGATGCTCCACCGCCAGCGTACGGGAAACAAAATAATGCGGCGTTATTTTTGTAGTTGGATTGGATAGTTTTGAAGCATTTCATTTAAAAAACTTATCAACTAATTTAGTAACTTGGAGATAAAATATATAAACGAGGCTCTTGGTGAAGACAAAAATCGTCGCTTAGGATTCATAGACCAGAACCTATTAATTGAGCATACAAAGTCGTCACTTTGAGCCTCTACCTCATGCCACCAACCTTGGGGAATAAATAAAAGTTCGCCTTCGTTTATATTGGCGACTATTTTATCTTTCGTAGCTTTTTCAATATTAGGAAAAATATTTAGATCGGGTTGTTTAATATACACTTTACTAAAATTTGGACCAAGTGCTCCGCCCAAAAATGGAAAAGGATATAACGCTTTTGTACTTTTAGGAGGAAAAAGCGAAATACGCTTTGAACCCCTCAACTGTATTAGTGTACCATCAAGCCCGTCAAAATGGAGTGGTTCAAGATGTTCGTTCGGCCCTAACCACAAATTAATATCATTTGATGGGTGCGAACAAAGCCCCGTTTGTTTGCTTAGATTATTAATTAATGGGCGTAAAATCGTTCCTAGCGGTGTATGTCCAATAGATATTTGAGCAAGGTAGATATTATTTCGGTTTGCTTCGCCATTTGCTAGCAACTCAGCATATTTTTGTATATCAGTATCTGTTAAATCGCAATATCCATCCCATTCTGTTTTGGGCTTACCAAATCGTTCGGTGCCATAATGTCGAGCCACAAGCTTTTCGTCGTTTAAATTTTTATGTATAGTCTCGATGCTAATGGGGGTTATAGAATTGAAGGCATTGGTGATTACCGCCGGTTTTCCAGCTTTCTGGAATTGCTTATAAAAGCTTTTGGGAGTTAGGTTGGGCAAAGAAATCTTTTCTACTATTCTGGTATTCATGATTAAACCATAA
>CAWVUN010000443.1:0-1985 GCA_963932495.1 uncultured bacterium | reverse complement strand
AGAGCCTAAGTGACTAGTAGAGTAACTTCAGCTGAATTACTAGAATAATTGTCATGCATTGTAATGCATGTATTATTAATTCTTGGTTGAGTAATCTCTCTCCTATCCGTCTTTCCAATGTGTAGTTTGCTCGGTCATTGTTATTGAGTCGTGAAATATGGGCGGAATGGCTTGTTCTGTAAGGGATTACATCTGGAAAATCTTCCCGGTAGTGAAGGTGAAGCTTTAATTTATCTAGCGTCATTTTTTCATGCACAGGCTGACTATAACTCATGACATGCACATTACTATTTCGAAAATCAATCAAACGTTCCTTGTTTTCGTTCTGGATATAAGCGCCATGTATTTCCCACTCTGAAGGGATAACCCAATCGAACACAGGGGTCCCGCTGGGATATTCAATTGAATGAAGCGAAACTATTTCCTGGAGAATACGCAGGGTCTCACGATTGCCCTGTCCAGTGACACTCTGGCAAACAGGAAAAAGCCGCTTGAGAAAATGGTCTATTTCTAGTGTGTAGTCAGATAACGATTTTGCTCCACTGCAGAATAATATCTTCGTGAATATCTCTGGCCGTTACGGAAGTTCTTGAGTAAGAGGGAGAGTAACAATAGAATATTTAAACATCTAAATTATATTTAAACGTATTATAGGCTGTTTTTCAGTTTTAATCTGACAGAATTTTCTTTCAAAATACTGGCTATTTTTTCAGCTATCAGGCGATTATAGCCAATGGCA
Source organism: uncultured bacterium (assembly GCA_963932495.1). GTDB lineage: Bacteria > Nitrospinota > Nitrospinia > Nitrospinales > JAJDAT01 > JAJDAT01. The sequence goes on along the minus strand of CAWVUN010000443.1, from coordinate 1,246 downwards.
TAATGTCCGTCTTTTGGGACTTTTCTCAATTTGGGTGGCAACTTTGTCCCTGGATCTTTAATGTCTTTTTCCCATTCGTGAACCCCGATGTGAATAATGGAGATCCCAAACTCCTTATTAACTCCGTTTACAAAAGGGTAATAGAAATTAGAAGTGTCAATAATCAAAAAAACGAAATTATTTTCCTTTGCTAATTTAGCATATCTTCTGAGGGTGTATTTAAAAACGGAGTCAATTTTAGAAAAAACATCCGTATCGCCAGCTTCAGAGATATATGTTTTTTTGCGTTGCGGGAAATTTATATCCCTCAAATGTTTTAGCTTTCGACCCATGGTAGCTCTGTTTACAGTTGTATTATTCGGATCTTTTTCATTTCTCCTAAATGGTGTATTGATTATCTTTAAGGCCTTGGTTTTTAGCTCCTCAATTACTGCTAAGGGTTTTATGATTAGAAAGTATTCTAGACTATCGTAGCCTGCGGTCAAGGCACCGCCAGGATAGGAATGATTTTCGGCTTCCTGAAAAACTTTTCCAGGAAGGGGTTTAATGAGTTCTATTTGTTTGATTTTATCGTTCCACCAAAAGCAAGGAATTAAATTATTGACGGGTTTTTTCTTGGTGAGGCAAAGCGACCGTGTCCATAGTCCATTAGTAAAATAAATTACAACAGAAGGGTGAATTTGTTTTACATACCTTTCAAATAATAATAAATTTGATCCCGATCCATATGCAGGAACCCCCATGTTTACCACCGGGAAATTTATTTTCTGAGATAAAAGATAAGGGAATGTTTCTTCATAGTTTATGCCATAGCCGAAGGTCCAGGAATCTCCAATGGCAGCAATAGAGCCTGGGGTAACTTTTCGATTTGTTGCAATATCGCGAAAGCCCATTTCATTGGTAAAAATTTTACTGTCAAAATAGGTCTCCCCTTTTATGAGATTGCTTAACGATAAGCATGATGAGGTGTTTTCCTTTAATTTCCAGCCAAGCTCTTCGTCAAGTTTTCCATATGAACCGCAATAATTATATGAGAGAGTAAGTTTGCGAAAAGAATAAAAACCGACACTGATGATAGCAGGTGCCAAAATAATGAGAAAAACCATTAATAAGTAAAAAACCCTCTTTTTTTTCTTTGTCAGCGTCTCCGGCATAATTACCAAAGTTTACCTCTTTATAAGTCAGATTACTAAAGGATTTAGCTTCGAGCCTAGGTAAGGATTGTGTTGGAATTGGTCAAATTTGT
>CAWVUN010000442.1:0-2007 GCA_963932495.1 uncultured bacterium | reverse complement strand
TTATCCGCACGTTGATTGCTTCTTGAATTAGCTTTTCGATTCTGATTTTTCTCTTTGTCGATACTTGTTTTAATTTTGTGTTTCTAGTTAATTGCTCTCGTAGTTTTGAGAAACTTACTTCAGACGAGTCTAAACGAGAACGAAGAGCGCGTAAGTGGTCTAAGATCATACCTGGAGTGTTTGTGATGAAGTCTTCAGGAATAAATATTTCAACTATATTTCCGTTCTTTGTTGTTCCGATTAAGGTACCGTTATTTAAATATGTACCTTTATTACCCGGTTTAAATTGAACTTTAATAAAGTCTTTTTGTTTATTGATCCACCGGCTGACTAATATATTAGGTTCACCAGAAAAACCGATAGCTTCTTTTACGATTTCTTCTTTAAGCGGTTTTTTTTTATTTTTTTTTGAATATGACTTTTGTGGGAAGGAAAAGAATATCCCTATACAAAGAACACAGAATAAAGTAAAAGATTTTTTTTTTGAGAAACGATTCATGATATTTGATTAACGTCGGAATACAAATTCAGTATTATATTTATTATCGGTTTTTTTTATAATTATAAGCGACTAAAAATATTCACTCATATGTTTTTTAAGCTAGGAAATAAATTCTTAAAGATCCGAGATGAAAAACGTTTATAACTCTTTAAATCGAATAAATAATCAAAATATGTTTTTTCTCCGTTAATAATTTTTGTAAGAGCTTTGCAAAAATGATCTCCTGCGATATTAAAAAGAAATGACCTTAACGCAGGAGGCCCATAAACGACTTTAGCTAAGGCTTGAGCTATTGTGATTTCTCTTAATATTTCTTTTTTTATAGAGTTTTCATAATGTTCGCGGACAGTATTTAAATCCATTATATTGTTGACAATAGCTGTTGCGGCAAGGGAACCACTTTTCAAAGCGTAATATATTCCTTCTGCCGTAATGGGGTCGACAAATCCTGCTGAATCTCCAACAAGAATAATCCGGCCTCGCATAAAAGGAGCTTTTCTAGGGCTCATTGGAATCATGTGACCTTTAACATGTATGTTTTCTTTGAGGTGGTCGATTTGCAAAAAATCAATATAGCGATTAAGTTCTTTTCTCAAAGTGTTTTTATTTTGACTTAACATTCCAATGGATAAGTGCGATAGTTTGGGAAACACCCAACCGTATCCTTTGGTGGCACGACCAAAATCAAATATTGCTTTATTTCGGAAACGGGACATTGTATTTTCACTAACTGGAATTTCTATCTCTGCAGCGGGTACAAGTCGTCGATGATCTGGCCAATTTAATAGTCTCGCTAAGCGTCCCACTGCGCCATCTGCGAGAATTAGAAAACGTGACTGGTAAACGCCTTTATCGGTAACTAGTTCGACAAATTCGTTATTTGAATTAACGCTTTTTACTAATGTTTTTTCAAAAATTTGAGCTCCATAACTTTTTGCTTTTTCAATTAGAGCGTAATCAAAGCTATTACGCATCACCATTGTTACTAAAGGGGAAGAGGCGCAGGATACAAAAGGTTTTTCGAATTTTGGGTCAAGGTCTAGTTCAAGACGGTGACATACGCTCTCAGAAATCTTCTGTAATTCTCCTGGGTATATTTGTGCTGCTCGACGCGTTATACCTCCAGCGCAAACTTTGTGCCTTGGTAATTCAGACTTTTCAAAAAACGCGACACTTAAATTATTTTTTGCGAGGTGATATGCGGCATTTCCTCCAGCGGGTCCACCACCGACCACGGTAATGTCAAATTGCTTGGAATTCATCAAAGTGTGTAAAGAGTCAATAGCATAGTTAAATTAGGGAGGTGGGGGGCTAAATCTATTATCATAAAATAAAGATAAACCAGAGAAGACAATTAAAAGTTACAAACGGCTAATACTTGTTTCAGATCACAATAGCCTCTAAAAATTTTCCAAATACCGTCTTTTTTCAAAGTGTTCATACCTTCTTGAATGGCCTGTTTTTGAATTTATTTTAAGTCTGCATTGTCTAAAATTATTTGTTTT
>CAWVUN010000441.1:0-2032 GCA_963932495.1 uncultured bacterium | reverse complement strand
CAAAAGCCAGCAATATATTTTCTGTCACAGGGATAGTCGAATCTTTTAAATGGGAGATATCAAGCCCCACAGTTTGAAACCAAGCAAAAAAAGGGACCCCCAAAACAAACGCCAACACGACCGCCCCAACCGCTGTAAAACTTCCCTCTAAGACAAACAGCCTAGTGAGCTGACCTGGAGTAAACCCCAGGGCTAAAAGCGTGCCGGCTTCCTTTTGTCTTTTAAATGCATTGAGCATCTGCGAATTGAAAACGCTAATACAACATAGAATCATTAATATGAACCACAAAATCGTAGAATTTCGTCGATCGTGTTTAGCCAATTCAATAACGTCTTTCATCAAAAAATTAGGAGTCATAAAAGACAGCCCTTTAATTTCACCTTGATTCGATTTAACAGTGACCCAACTCGATTCGTTACCGCGTCGAGTCATTTCTCGCAATATTTTTAATCCTAACCAAACCACGCCATCATTCAATCGGGGATTGACAAAGCGAACCGTCTCAATGATTTCTATTTCTCTAGCGTCAACAGCTCCATACTTGTCACGCCACTTCAAAATAACCAAGTCGCCTTTTTTCAAATTAGCTTTCTTTGCCATTTTGGTCCCCAAAATTGCCGGTATAGAATCACCTTTATAACGACTGATAGAATCCAGCGGCAATTCGAGCAAAGACTGACTCAAGTCGATCCCTCTTATCTCAACGGGGATAAACCGATTATGCGGAAAAAGCTGACCCTGCTGAACCAGGACTTCTGCTTTTTCACTAGAGGATATTTTTTTTAATTCGGGCGGAGTGTCAAACGTAAAATCTTCCCATTCCGTAGGAGATAAAATTTCAAAATCTGCAAGTCGGTAATGCCCTCCTGCTACGTCGGTTTTCTTCAAGTTTTTTGAAGACTGATCTTGAAATCCGTTAACTAAAGAAACCATGAAAACCGCAACAACTAAAGTCAATGCCACGACCAAGACATTTAAAATCGCTCTCAGTCCTTGCCGGCAAAAGTTTTTCCATGATATTTGAAAAATCACGGTTCAATTTCTCCAGCAGAACCATTCACATCGCTCACTATCCGGCCATCATCCAATGTAATTTTTCTATTTACGTATTGGATCAACTTTTCGTCATGAGTAGAAAAAAGAAACGCGCATCCAAACTCCCGGTTCAACTCTGAGGTCAACTCCAAGATCGCTCGCGAATTTTCGGCATCAAGGTTTGCAGTAGGCTCGTCGGCCAAAACTAAAGAAGGCTTTTTTATCAGAGCTCGCGCAATAGCAACCCGTTGGCATTGACCTCCAGAAAGCTCAGAAGGTTTTTTCTTCTCCATTCCGTTCAATCCCACTCGTTCAATTAGAGCCATAATGCTATCTATTACTTCTGATTCTTTTTCTTTATTTAGCAATAAGGGAAATAAAATATTTTCGTAGACAGTGTAAACAGGCAATAAGTTGTGAAACTGAAAAATAAATCCAATTTTTGTTCGGCGCAATTCCGCCAATTGATTTTTATTTAGATTCGATAGGTTTCTTCCTTCTAAAATAACCTCTCCTTCGGATGGACGATCCAAACCTCCGATCAAATTGAGTAGAGTTGTTTTTCCAGATCCCGAAGGACCGATAAAAGCAAGAAAAGCTCCCGCTGGAACTTTTAAACTAACGTCTCGAAGAGCGCGGAAATTTTCCGACCCAACACGATATACTTTTCCGATGTGATTTAATTCCAACATAATTTCGTCAACTTTAAGAAAACTATAAAAAAATAATGATTTGTATTTGGCGCTTATTGATTAAGCAAAAACTAAAAGCAAACCATTTTTACCGCAAAGATGCAGAGTGCGCAGAGAAGAATAAAATAATATTTTAAATCTCATTCATGAGCATTGGAATAGTATAATCATCCAAACTCCCAACATATAACAGCTAAGTTCTGAGCAAATCATGGTCTGAACTTTTTGGTTCATTATTTTCTCTCTTTGCGTCCTCTGCGCCTTTATGGTTAAGGTTTTCCATATCAAAAAAACGCGATCACAG
>CAWVUN010000440.1:0-2053 GCA_963932495.1 uncultured bacterium | reverse complement strand
TGGAAACCAGTCGCTCTTAATCAGAGATTGCCTTAAAAGTTTGGGAGGGCAAGTATTGTGAATATTATTTTAAATAGTTACTGCAATTTAAAGTGCAACTATTGCTTTGCGGACGAGTACATGGAAGAGACAGTTAGTACTCCAGGGAAATCAATGGAATTCGATTTCTTCACCGACCAATTATTGCCCAAGATAAAAAACGACGCGAACATCAATTTCATGGGAGGGGAACCCACTCTCCACCCCAATTTTCCAGAGATGTTTACCCAAACATTAGAAAGTCTTCCTCCTTATTCTTCTTTGGGTTTATTTACCAATGGCTTAATGCCTAATAAGGCTTTGGACGTTTTGATTGGCGCTAGTGGTAGGAATGGGGCTATAAAAAGAAATATAGGATTTGCCGTTTTATTGAATTGGCAAACGATGGAAAATATCTCAGAGAAAAACCATAAACGCTGCGGAGAAGTCGCCGAGACTTTATTGCGGATTAATGGCTATAGCGTAACTTTCAGCATCAACTTGTATTCGGTTGAGCAGGACTTGATGCGACAGTGCGAAGAAATTGACGCTCTTTATCAAAAAGTAGGTCTTCCAAAAGATCAGCCTTATAAAATCAGAGTTAGCCCGGCTTTTCCAATAGTTGGAGAAGATTTGAACGTTTACTTACCGATTCGGCAGTTTCCTCATATGGGCCGGAAAATGATAGACGTTTTAAAGCGCTTTCCACAGTTGAGTTTTAGATTCGATTGTTCTTTTCCTCCTTGTTTTTTGGATGAGATAGAAGCGGACGAATATCATCTTGCAGAGAGATTTTTCTTCCACGGTTCTCAACCAGTTCCGCCGTTAGAAGAATGGAATCGACACCATCTATATTTTGGATGTGCCGATGGCAGTCCGATGGACATTGATGCAAAAGGTGATTGTTTCAACTGTTTTCCATTTCACAATATGAAGCTTGGAAATATAGAAGATTTTAAAGAAATAAATAATATTGCGACAGCCCGTATGGGAGCGAAGTTTTTGAATAACGTTTTTGAAGAAACGAAAACGAAAGAACCGTGCCGAAGCTGTCCTCATTACATGGTCCGTTGTTCCAGCGGTTGTTTTTCTTATAACTTTGTTTGATATTTTATCTCCCCTTAGTCATTCCCCCCTCATTTTTTTTGTAATTTCTCTAAAACTTATTGATTTTTAAATGATTATTGCCTTGGCAAGCAAAGAGTCTATTGATATAATCTGAAAAAGACTTAGTTTCATATTTTTCAATAGCTTATAGAGGATCGTCATTGTTTGGCGAGAAAATTGTATGCTAAGAGCCATTAATTTAAGAAAAGCGATTGTTTCTTTTTTATGTTTGTTTTTTTTGGGAGCTTGTGGCCCTAAGAGTAAATTGTTGTTTGAGGGATTATCTGAAGATTTGCAAATAAAACGAATTACTCCTGAAATGAAGATCCGGATGGCAGAATTAGAAGCAGCTGGTTGTGAAGAAAAGTTTCAGGTAAAGGATCCTGGTATGGCTAAAACATTAGCAGTTATACCTGGGGGAGGTCAGTTTTATAACGAAGAGCCTATAAAGGGTTTGTACTATATGGGAACCAGTATTTTTCTCATTCCGTATATTGCTTCTTTCAAAGATGCCGAGAAAACAAGAGAATACTTAAATTTTCAAAGCTCTATACATTACTGTGAAGAAGAACTGAGAGTTTTAAAGGAAAGAGCAAAACTTCCGGAACATATTAAGTTAGTGGAAAAAAATAAAGGCGGAAAGTTGTGGAGGTCTAACTTGTCTAATAAAGTATATTATGGCACTCCATCCATTAGCATCGAGGGAATTGGCAAAGATAGTTATCGTAAATTGGAAACGAAGTGATCCTTGGTTTCCGGTTCTTTAGCTTTAAAGCCCTGCCGACTCGAATGAGTCGTCAATATTTCTCACACGCAATTTCCTACGCAGAGCTGTAAATCCTTCCGAAGTTTTTCTACCCAGCATAGATTGGTAAAGAGGCCGAACTGCCAGTTTAGCCAGCTTTGGATCTTCTACAAAAAAAGAAGC
>CAWVUN010000439.1:0-2066 GCA_963932495.1 uncultured bacterium | reverse complement strand
ATTAATTGTTCATATATGTTATGTGAATAAAAATTCATGAGACATGATTATTATCAGGCTATCAAGGAGTTGAACGATCTTGGGGCACAGAGCAAGGGGCCATAATTGCGTCGGTCATGCCATGAATTTTTTTTTTGTTCTTATGGCATAACGTGGCTAAAATTCCGCCTAATTTTGCTTGATTGTTAACGACAAAATAATAGGGTGTTAACCTAACTCGGCTTTCCATTTCTTTAATATTGCCTTCGAAGTCTTGAAAGGAAGCTTGAAACCGTTTTCCTTTATGGAATTCTTGTAAAATCGCGGTTTCTTTGGGAAAACCTTCTAAAGAATCTTTGATTGTTTGCTCCCAAACTTGACCGGACACGTCATGTCCAATGGTTACCCCTCGTCCTCCCCATGATTTAGGAGAAAAACCTGAAATTTTGACGGCAAATTCTCTTTCCTTTTGAGTTAAATTAAATAACTCAGCCCAACTTTGAATTTGATTGCCTTTTATATTTAGTCCTGGGATTGTCGCTTGGGGAGGAGTTTCCCTGTTGTCTAATATCCAGGTCTTGGGAATTAGATGTGATAACTTTTGAAAAGTTTCAGAACCAAGAGCTTTTTCCCAAAAACTTCTGAGAGTTGGATGTCTAAATAAAGAAAAACTAAGTTTCTCTTCAAGAAACGGTTTATAAGGAGGAGTGGTTTTTATCCGCCCTTTTTTTGCGCTATACATCAACAGCTCAGACTTGGGGATGTTTTTTAGATCGAAAAGCTCAAAAAATCGATAAAGTACATCGAGTTTTTTTTTCCCTTCATTAGTTTGGACAAATAATCCTTCTTCTTCGAAAATGATTTCTTTAGGGTTGAGCACGTGGGTTTTTAGGCCATTTATATTTAGTCGGGTACTAAGGAATTTCATTTCGTCTAAATAATCATTAGCCTCATCTGAGACAGCAATACCTAAAACAGGATCCTCTTTGCCAGCGATTTCTTTTATCATCGATGAAAATAGAGAGGGAATTCCACCATTTTCCATGCCTGGAAGTAAATTGTTAGAGTTTTGGTATAATTCCATCAAATGAGTTAGAGAACCAAAACCTCCAGGAACTGAATCTAGTTCGGTAACAATAAATCCATTTTCTGTTACAATGACATCAGGCCTTATGATACCAGGCAGCTGAGATTTAAACCGTTTCATTTGGCTAAAGTCTATTAAGTCAGACGGTTTTCCAAAGTTTAGATATTCGGCGTACCAAGGCGGAAAACGGTCTTTTAAACTATCAAAATAAAAGGTATTGAGGGTTTTGTAAAAGTTCAGCAACCGGTCGCCAAGGTCTATGAAGAAAGCATGGTCTGCTTGCGACAATTCAAATGGTTGAGGGGATATTCGCCAGCTTCTCTTTGAACCATTATCCGTAAAAATTCCAGATTGGATCAGAGAAGTTCGAACCTTGGAACAAAATTCTTCAGGATTGAGCATCATTTTAAAAAATGGTAAGCAACTTAGAGTCAATTGTCAACGTATTCAGCATCAATAAAAAGTTTAGTTGAATTTTTTACGCGAATACCAAGAGTTTTTTTAGAGAGTAATTCATGGAAGCTCCAGGTTTATCAAACCCAATAGCAATTTTCCCGTTGCCTTCGACCGTATTTTTTCCTCAAACTGTTTTACCGCTTCATATATTTGAGCCGCGATATCTGAAAATGATTAGCGACTCTCAGGCGGGAAACCAATTAATTGGAATGGTTTTATTGGATCCGGGCTGGGAAAGTTCTTATTACGAAATACCTAAAATAAAACAAATAGGGTGTGTTGGACGGATTGAAAAAATAGTGTCACTTCCTGACGGTAAATTTAATATTGAGTTAACAGGGCTTAGTCGTTTTAAAATTTTGGAAGAAATAGGCGGTGAGCCTTACCGAAGAGCAAATGTTGAGTTTTTATCTGAGATTAATGACGATAAATCAGATGGAGAATTAGCAAATAAGGCTAAATCGCAATTCTCTGAATGGATGCGAATTCATCCTAAAATAAAGGATTCTCCAAATAACCCTCTGAAAATGATAGAGCGAGCGAA
>CAWVUN010000438.1:0-2086 GCA_963932495.1 uncultured bacterium | reverse complement strand
AAAACTCTCGATCATGCCGGTCTTTTATCCGGAGTAGCTCTTTGCCGTAAAAATCCCAACGACCGCTTTCCTGCCATAATTCCGCAGGCTGAATGCTTGGCAAAAAGGTTTCCAAACCTCCAATATGATCCATTTCTTCGCGGATAATATTTTCTACTTTTCGTTGAACTCTAAGCCCTAAAGGTAATATGGAATAAATTCCAGCCGCCAACTTCCGGATCATTCCGGCGCGTACCATGAGCTTGTGGCTAACCACTTCAGCGTCTGTAGGGGATTCTTTATGAGTTGGAATGAATGATTGAGAAACGCGCATATCAGATAGTGTCGGTATTAATTTTAATTAGAGTTTAGTAATGTTGGCTTTTTAAAGGAAATCAGGCAAAAGAGCAAGCTCTGAATAATTTGTGTTCAAGTTTAAAGACGGTCAAAAAATTTAGTATTCCTGTTGGAAAGGGGTAGCGCAAGAACAGATAAACCTTAAAACATGTCGTTAGCTAGAGCGACGTCTTTTTCGTCGTGAATTTCTAACCAGCCTTGGTGGATTTCAAAAAAATGAACAGGAAATCCTCGGTTTATCATTTCTTGAATGAGGTCAGTAAAAGAAAAAAGATCAAACCCGCCGCTTTCTCTGATATTGCCACCTGAGTTTTGGGAACATTCTTCAAATGTTTGAAGGAAGTTTTCAGCCCCGTTTTTTGAAAACTTTGCGAGTCCAATAAATTCGTGGGTGGCTTCTGTTGGGTCAATTTTATCACTTATCTTTAATATAGAGTTTTCGTACATAAAGCGAATCTTGCGTTTGCCTTTCGATGACTTATTTCTGCTAACCAAAAAATCGACTACCTTTCCTTCCTCATAGCGATGGTATTGAATGGCGTTATCGACCACCAAGACGATATCCTCTTGGCATCTGAGCAATGGACTCAAAATATGTTCTTCCAGAAGTATATCTGAGTAGAGCATAATAAAACCATTTTCCATCTTACTTCGAGCGGAAACCAAGCTATGTAACACAGTGCCTTGGGCGTAAGCGGAGTTATGAATCTTATGAATATTGTTGGCTTTTAATTGGTCTCCAGCATAGCCTGTAACCACTGTTATGTCTGACAACCCATTTGAATTTAAAGTGCTGATTTGTCGATCTAATATGGTTTTCCCCGAAATATTTAGCATCGCCTTGGGTTTTCCATTGAGCATAGGTTTTAAAACCTCGTCTTCCCCAGCGGCAGGAATTATGACAGAGTTTGCCCGAAGTGCTTCTTCTTGTTTATCTTTTTCTTTGACGTCTAAAAAACCAACAGTTTTAAAAATTTCCCGAACAGGGGCGCAAAGCGGGTCGGCTTCAAACGATCTTTGATTTACGAGGATCGTCTTTGCGGTCTCCAACATGGATTGATAGGCTGCTCGCAACAGGTGGTTTGCATAAATGACGATATCGAATCCCGCTAAGCGCAACTCTTCTTCATGAACTGAGTTGTAGGTAGTCGGGACGCATATTAAAGGTTTTAAAATATTCATGTCCTTTTGAAGTTCTTTATAGAAAACCGCAAACTCAAAGATCTCGTCGGGACTTTTTTGCTTTGAGTGAATCATGATGCCGTCAACGCCGGCTTCAAGATAAACCCTAGCTCTTTGCTTGGCGTCGTCCATACCCGCTTCGGCAATCAGGCTTTCGATTCGGGCGATTATCATGAAGTCGCAAGATTTTTGAACGGCTTTTCCTCGTCGAATTTTATGGGCAAAATTTTCGGGAGTTTCTTGTTCTTGGCTCGTTCCAGCTTCTAAACTATTTCTTTTAGGAAAAACTTTATCTTCAATGATGACTGCAGAGACCCCAGCTCTTTCCAACTTGGTGACTGCGTATTCAAAATTGTTAGGCTCTCCACCCGTATCGCCATCTACAATCATGGGTTTGCTGGTAACCGCTAAGATTTCGTGAATGGATTGCAACCGAGAATCAAAACTCACAATTTCTATGTCAGGATGGCCTTTCGAAGCGGAGTCGGTCAAACTGCTTTCCCATATGCCGTCAAATTCACGGGCAATAGGATTATCTTCGTCAAGTCCTTGAACCTTTACATCGTTA
>CAWVUN010000437.1:0-2096 GCA_963932495.1 uncultured bacterium | reverse complement strand
ATTCTTCCACCAATTGATCATATCGACCGCCACCGCATACAGCGTTTTGTGATCCCAAATCATTTGAAGCAATCTCAAAAGCGGTTTTAGAGTAATAGTCTAAACCCCTTACAAGCTTAGGGTTGATAGTGTATTCGACCTCGGCCAAGCCCAATAGGTCTTTAAGTTGATTGAAATCCTGATCGCATAGATCGCAGAGATGGTCTGCCGTTTTGGGTAATATTTGTGCAATCTCAGAACATTTTTCTACCTTGCAATCCAATAGACGTAAAGGGTTCCGGTCCAGCCTTTGCTGACAGTTCCCGCATAACTCTTCAACCTGTTCTCCAGCAGCCTTGCGTAATATTTCGCGATATTTTGGGCGGCACTCGAGACAGCCCAGACTGTTGATCTGAAGTTCCAGTTTTTTTAAACCGACCTGTTGAAAAAACTCCATAACCATACACATCACTTCAGCATCGACAGAAGAAGATTGGGAGCCCATCGCTTCAACACCGACTTGATAAAACTGGCGGAAGCGTCCAGCTTGTGGTCGCTCGTAACGAAACATGGGACCGATGTAGTAAAGCTTTGTTAAGGATGGGGGATTGTATAGTTTATTTTCAACATAAGCCCTGGCAACAGAAGCGGTGCCTTCGGGACGCAAAGTGATTTTTTCGCCGCCCTTATCTTCAAAGGTATACATTTCCTTTTCTACGATATCAGTCGCTTCGCCAATACCGCGAGAGAATAAAGCAGTACTTTCAAAAATAGGAACACGAATTTCCTTGAACCCATAATTGGAAAATACAGAGTGAGCGATGGACTCTACCCATTGCCATTTTTCTATTTCTCCAGGAAGAATATCTTTAACGCCGCGTACTTTTTTTATTTTCATAAAAATCTAGTGATTAAAAGAGGAATAGAAAGTTTGTCTATTTACATCTAAAGACAGATAAAATTTAAAATTAACACACAGTGCGTTAATTAATTAAGATACTTGTTTATAAAAGAGACACTAAATTAAAGTTGGCCTTATTACAACATTCCGACAACCTGTCATCCCAAACAAAGCCTGTCCTGAGGCACTCGAAGGATTCGAGGGATCTCGTTTTTTATACAGGTTGTTTTGCTAGTTCCTAGAAGCTGGGCGAAGTATCTCGCCTCAACCCAATAAAACTACTACCTCTGAATTATCGCAGTTTTTTCTCAGCCAATTCAACATCTTCTTTGCTTCCTATGAAAAGAGGAGTTCTTTGGTGGAGCTCGCTAGGGGATTGAGTGAAGATGCTGGACTTGCCGTTGCTAGCTTTGCCGCCAGCTTGCTCGACAAGAAAAGCTAGAGGAGCCGCTTCAAAAGCAAATCTCAGTTTACCGTTAGGACTTTTAGAATTTCCAGGGTACATAAAAATCCCGCCCTTAAGTAAAGTACGATGAAAATCTGCGACAAGAGTTCCTATATATCGTTGAGCGTAAGGGCGTCCTGTTTCTTTATCAGTCTCTTTATAGTGTTGGATTAGTAATTTTTGTTTTTCGCTCCACAAACTGGTGCTCCCCTCGTTAGTGCTGTAGAAAGAACCTTGGGGTTTAATTTTGATATCTGGGTGAGAAAGATAAAACTCGCCAATAGAAGGATCTAAAGTGAACCCGTGAACTCCATGTCCGGTGGTGTAAACGAACATCGTGCTGGATCCGTAAAGAATGTAACCCGCGCCAACCTGTTCGTCGGCTCTTTGGAGTAAGTCTTCGTCAGTCACCGAATCACCAGGGCTCTTTTTATGATAAACGGCAAAGATGGTGCCGATTCCAACATTAACATCGATGTTGGATGAACCGTCTAAAGGGTCCATCATAAAAATATAATTGCCAGTTATCCTCTGCTCTTTAGGGACAATTACCGCCGTTTCGTTTTCTTCGGAGCCGATAGCGCAAACCTGTCCAGATTGGGATAGTATTTTAATGAATGTATCGTTCGCGAATTCATCTAGTTTTTGAACCTCTTCGCCTTGCACATTCACTTCGCCCGTCAAACCTAAAATATCATCGGCAATACCCGCCCGATTGACTTCCCGCGCAACCAATTTTGAGGCGACTTGAACCTCATTCATCAAACTAGT
>CAWVUN010000436.1:0-2100 GCA_963932495.1 uncultured bacterium | reverse complement strand
CAGAATAGGGGATAAAGATTTTGTTTTTTCTATGGCTTTTTGATATTCGACTATAGCGGCTTGAAGAAAGCTTCTAGACTTTAGTATATCCCCAAGAAAAGTAAGGTCGCGAGCTTTTTTGGATTCAATAGCTTCATAATCTTGCTTTTTATCTTCTTCAGATTGATTACGATCTTTTTTAAAATTAAACCGTAAAGCTGTTATGCCTGGAATAATTTTAAACTTTTTCTTTAAGGCATATTCTTTCCAAGAGCTTTGAAATTGTTTTAAACTTTTGCCGAATCGTTTATGTAATGTCTTTGTTATGGAAAGATTATTGCGCAAGTCTTCCACAATCTGCGAGATGATTTGGTCTCCTTTTTGTTCGACCATATATTCGACCATTGAGGAAACTTCAGCATAGGCGAGCTGTACGTCTTCTGCTGTTTTTAACTTAGCTAACGATGGCATCATTTGATCGAGACCAATAAAATAGTTTTCTTTAAGCCCTTTTGCTAATACGGTTTCCATCAATGGAGTTAAAGGCTCATTGCTTCCGCGCCATCGGGATTCGAAAAACTTTGCTAATCCTTCGTGAAGCCATAGAGGAACTTTGTTGCCGCTCTTTTGGGTCAGTAAATAGTGGACGTACTCATGACTTAAAGTATCTAACCAATTGTAACCTCGCAAAAGCGAGCCTGGGGAAATAGCCATCAAACGATTATATTTACAAAGAGCGACCGTGCCAGAGGTCATAATGTCTTTTAACGTTAGTGGTGAGACTTTTGAAAAGGGTTCTCTAGAAGGATAAAGCTCAACGATAACTTTTTGTGATGGGTAGTGGTTTAAAAGTTTTCCTAATATGTCATATGATTTTTCAAGTGCCTCTTTTGCGTGATGAATGAGAATTTCATCCGGCCCGTCTTTAAAACGAAAAATGAAATGTTCTGATTCTCTCGAAACAAAAGATCCGGCTGTTTGTCGGGTTTGATCTATAAGGTATCGCAGTTCTTGTATAGAAGAGTTTTTTGAACGAACCTGTTTAATATGATTCCAAGCGGCTTCATAGTCTCCTTTAAAAAAGTCTAAACGAGCTTTTAGTATGGCAACTTTTGAAGAACCTGGGTGTTCTTTCGACAGAGATGATATTAATAGTTCCGCTTCTGGGATATTCCAATCTCCAAGGAGCTCGCGGGCTTTCTCAAACGGTGAACGATCAAAATCTGCTAAAGCTGGAGATGTGAAGAAAGCATAACTAAAAAATAGAAGGAAGATTATCTTCATTTTACTAGCTCTTTGTAATACTCAGAAATGAAGCGTTCGTAGTTTTTGGGATATTGTCGTTTCATTGCTTGAATAATCTCATCCCGAAACTTTGTTGGGGCCTGATACTCATCCTCAGAAGGTAGGTCTACCTTTTCTCGTTGCATGCGCATGGAACCGCCTCGACGAGAGTCGGGAGCTTTTCCAGTGCCAAGCCCCGGTGTCTTAGGTCGTCCCTGAGCTTTTCCTTGTCCTTTTTGATTTTTCATTTCGTCAAGCATTTCACGAGTTTCTCCTAATTGACGAAGAGCTTGGTTTTCTGAGTTGACACTTTGTGGAACGTTTTTTTTACTCAAATTCTTTTGAGCTGATTTCATAAACTGTTGTGCCGATCCCATTTTTTGTGATAGCTGTGGCGGAACCATTGGGTTGACTTTTCCCATTTCAGCTAACTTCTCGGCTAAGTCGCTAGCTTCTTGACGGAGCTCATTTTGGCGTTTAGCCATGGAATTCAATAGCTCCTTATTTTTATCTGATATGAGAGCTTCAAATTCTTTTTTCATTTCTCGGTTAAAAGTTCCAAGTTTTTTTGAGATCTCTGCATTGGTTTTACGGAGTTCGTTTAATTTTGTAGATAAACTTTCAGCGAGTTCTTTATTAGGTTGAAGGACCATTCGAAGGTTATGCTCCCACCGAAATGCCAAGGGGTATGTGTTTTTAAATAACTCGTTGAACTCTTTTAGATCTAATAGTTTGGTCAATTCTTCCAACGCATCGTATTTTTCAATCATTTCTGGTAGTGATCTTTGAAACTTATAATATTCGTCTAAATGGAGAGAGTTTCTCTGACGAGTCACG
>CAWVUN010000435.1:0-2106 GCA_963932495.1 uncultured bacterium | reverse complement strand
TTAGCCAATCCAATAGAAAAAAGCGAGGGGAAGGATTAAAGCCCGTTGGGAGTTATAAAAATGGGGAGAGTCCTTTCGGTGTCCACGATATGATTGGCAACGCGTGGGAATGGGTGTGGGACTACTATTTACCGTTCCCTGACAACGAGTTTAAGTCAAAAGATTATGGGGAAAAATACACGGTTGTAAGAGGATTGTCCTATTTTGGAATAGGACATTTCCCAAAAAAGGAATATATGAAAATTGTTTCGCTAAAGGCTCGGGCAGCTTATCGAGAAAAGATGAATCCTCGTTCTTCTAAAATTGATGTTGGTTTTCGCTGTGCGTTGGATAAGCCTCCACTTACAAAAAGAATTTATGATTCTTTGACGGGGTAAGCCTTTGCCTCAAATAAAGTTATCTTCGCGAATCTAGGTCCACAATTTGGGCTTTGGGCCCAGGAGAAGGTAGCGTTTTTTCTGAGCCGAAACCATTCTTTTTAAAAAACTCCCTAACCGTTTCTAGATTGTCAGTTCTTTTACTATCTGGAAGCGATTCCACAAATTGTTTGCCATAACTCCGATTGACCAGTCGAGCGTCCAAGATAGAAGCGACTCCTATATCTGTTTGTTTCCTGATGAGTCTCCCAAATCCTTGCTTTAATTGAATGATTGCTCGCGGTAATTGGTAGTGACGGAAGGGGTTTTTATTTTGCTTGCGAAAGCTTTCCATTCGCGCTTCAGTTATCGGATCTGTAGGGACGTCAAAAGGTAACTTTGTTATTATTACGCTTTGTAAAGCGTCCCCTGGAATATCGACACCTTGCCAAAAGGAGTTCGTCGCCAAGATAACGGATGGAGTTTTTTTGAATTCTTCGATCATTTTTGCGGCAGGCATTTCCCCTTGTTTTATTAAAGGGAATTTTGATGAAATTCCTTCAATTTCTTTATATACACGATTTAGAGCGTCATAACTGGTAAATAAAACAAAAGTACGACCCCCAGAAGCAAATATGAGGTCCCAAATTCTTCGCGAAATAGCGGGGATGTATTTTTCTGTCACTTCGGAAGGTTCTGGTAAATCTTTTGGGATATATAAAAGTGATTGATTTGAGTAATCAAATGGGGAATCTAAAAGCAATTCTTCTTGTGGCTCGCAACCCAAACGACTTTTTGAATAACTGAATTCTCCATTTGCGGAAAGTGTTGCGGATGTCAGTATAACCGTGTCGGTTTTATTAAAGACCTGCCGTTTTAACTCACCGCTTACATCGATCGGGACCCCGCGTAAAACAGCCTTGCTGCCTCGTCGCAATTGTGAAATTTCCAACCAGTAAACAAATTCATCCAAACTCTGATGAAGGAAAAACTGTAAAGCTTGGCTAAATTCTGAGCATCTGTTTGCCGCAGCGGAAATTTCTAACTTATCATCTTCAGATTGTAATGTTTCCGCAAAAGATTTGAGGGTGTCTTCTAGCTCTTTTAGAGGTAAAAAAAGGTGATTCTCTATTTGGGGCGGTTCATAAAACCTAACAGACCTGCTTCGGAAACCGTAAGTTTCAAATATTTCGCTAAAAAAAGAATGGGCCGCTTCTTGGACGCGAACTACTCGTCGAGGTAAAGTATCTCCAGTAGAACCGGATTCTAGCCTGGTTAGAACCCCTTTTTTATTTCGGGGATTATATAAACGGTCTAGAAAAAAGGCAATTCCAGAGTTTGATAAATCTAAACCAAGGAATTGCGAAGCAGCCTCTTCAATATTTTGAGCTTCGTCGAAAATTACTGCATCATAATGAGGTAATACTCCTCCTCCACTAGCGATGTTGGCAAAAAACAAATGATGATTTACGATTAGTAAATGGGACCCAAACCATTTTTTACGGGCTTTAAAATAAAAACAATCGCGATAAGTGGGGCATTTTTTCCCCATGCATAGTTCTTTTTGTCGGCCCATATCTTCCCAAACGCTAGACATAACTTCGAATGGCAATTCCATTCGATCCCCAGTGCGGGTTGTCTCTGACCAATCAAAGATTTCTTGGCGTTGCTTGGCTTCCCTTGACTCGGAGAACATTTCGGTCTGAGCGGCTCGTCCCATACGTCGAAGCGATAAATAATTACCGTATCC
>CAWVUN010000434.1:0-2129 GCA_963932495.1 uncultured bacterium | reverse complement strand
TAAATGCTGGCAACCGGCTACAAGGTAATTGGATTTATGACAAACTTAAAGATCCTAGGATGTTTGATCCTCAAGGAAGGATGCCAATATTTAAACTACCCGATGAAGAATATATATCTTTAACTAAATATATATTGACCCTTAAGAAAGAAAATCTACGTTAATAAACTTATATTCTACAAATGATAACTTTAAAAAATTCAGCGATTAAACCAATCATTAGTTTCTTCATATTATTTGGCATATACGCCTGCGGTCAATCCCCTGCCAAGGAGGAGAAGAATCCTAGGCCGCCAATTTCCGAGAAAAAATTAGAACCGATTATTCAAGAAAAAGTAGCTCTTCCAGTAACTGACGAGACTCGTCAAACCTACCAATGGTATTGTGCTCAATGTCATGGAGTAAAAGGTAAAGGAGACGGTATAAATTCACCGCACGTCACAGTTCCTCCAAGAAACCACACAAAAGCAGTCTATTTGGAAACCCGAAGCGATCAGGACTTGTTTGACGCCATCAGCCAAGGTGGTTTAAAAATTGGCCGGGCTCCTTGTATGCCCAGTTGGGGCTCAACATTTGACGAAAAAATCATTTGGTCTCTTGTCCGCTATATCCGAGAGCTGTGTAAATGTGAATCAATATAAAAAAATTATTAAGTTGACAAAGCTTGTTAATAGGTTCAAAATCCATTTCAAAATTAAGGATATCCAATATAAGGGAAGACGGTGTGATTCCGTCGCGGTCCCGCCGCTGTAAGAGGTACGAAACTCGCATAACGCCACTGTTTAATTTTAAATGGGAAGGCGCGAGAACTAGGTCAAGCCTCAAAGTCAGAATACCTTACTGGATGGTTCAATTGCTCTTCGCGGACAAAGAGGTAATGGTTTTAGTCGTTATTCCCCTTTTCCCCTGGAAATGGGGATTTTTTTTTGGGTAAACTCTCCTAATCTTCCTCTGTTATACCGCGTTATATCTTTCAGATTATCTTTAAGTGCTTTTTTTAAAAAAATCGCTTAAGAGCAATTCTTCCTACATTTTCTTTTTAAGCTCTTAATTGTTCCAGCAAATTAGGACCAATAGCTAAATTATTGAGAATTCTACAAATATCAAAAAATATAGCCTCGCACCAAAAAACTCTTATTAGGTAAAAAATGAATATAAAAAATATTAGCATCTTTATAGTTACCGCATTTTCTTTGGTTTTACCCGTCCATGCAATAGGACAGAAATCAGAAGTTTTAAAACCTATCGAAGTAAAATCCACTCGACTTGACTTCACCAAAGAAACAACCCCAGCTACCATAACAATCATCACTGAAGAGGAAATTAAAAAATCGGGTCAATTTTTAATAGAAAAGCTTTTACGGCAAGTCCCAGGATTGACAGTTACACAAAATGGCGGCTTAGGGCGGTTAACAAATATCAATCTACGTGGAGCAGGTAATAGTTCCACATTAGTAATGATTGACGGAATCCAAGTCAACTCAGCCCTCACCGGAAGTTTCGACTTCAATAATCTTAATGTCGATAATATTGAACGGATAGAAATTTTAAAAGGACCTCAGTCTACTTTATGGGGTGCCGATGCTGTAGGCGGAGTAATTCAAGTCATAACTAAAAAAGGAACGGGAGCTCCTTCTCACTCCATTTCTTTTGAAGGTGGTAGTTTTGATACTTTTAAAGAAACAGCTCGGAGTTCAGGGACGATTAAAAATTATGACTATTCCATCTCTGCCTCAAGAACCGATTCAGAAGGAATTACTGCCGCCGCAAAAAATTTAGGGAATTCAGAAAAAGACGATTACGAAGCTTCAAACTTTTCTTTCAGATTGGGACGAAAATTTCTTACTGACGGCAAAATAGAATTGATCAGCCGATACACTAAATCCTCAAGCGAATTCGATGAATTCAGTCGAACAACTTTTCGTCCATCTGACGAAGCTCGCTTTTTTAGTGGAGATTCAGTTTACTTTGCAGTACCAATAGAAAAAACTGTGACGAGTTGGTGGAATATAAAATTAAACTTAAACTTTTCATACGATAAAGCTCAAAGCTATAGTAGCACCGACCCGTTTTTTCCCTCTACTTCAACAATCCACAATCGAACTTGGACCGCAGATTTTCAAAATAAA
>CAWVUN010000433.1:0-2154 GCA_963932495.1 uncultured bacterium | reverse complement strand
AAATCAGATATTGTTGACCGCGTTTACGCGAGGGTTGGGTTTAGCCGTAGAGAGGCAGGACAGGCTGTTGAGGCATTGTTTGGGCAAATTAAATTAGAATTAGAAGCTGGCGAAAACGTAAGGATTTCAGGTTTTGCGAGTTTTTATTTGAAAGATAAGAAGGCAAGAAACGCTCGTAATCCCAAAACTGGCGAGCCAATAATAATAAAAGCTCGTAGAGTTCTTTCCTTTAAACCGAGTAAACAACTCATTGAAGCAACGAACGAATCTTAATGTTACCAAAAATTCCAGATAAATTATTTTTTAAAATTGGAGAAGTCGCTGCGATTATAGGCGTTGAACAACACGTTCTGCGCTATTGGGAGGACGAGTTCGATGCTTTAAAGCCAGAAAAAAATCAGGCTGGTCAAAGATTATATCGCCACAAAGACATAGAGACTGTTGTTAGAATTAAAGAGTTACTCTATGAAGAGATGTTCACGATAGCCGGTGCAAAAAAAAAGTTAAAAGATAAAAAGAAGGATCCCAACCAGTTAAGTTTTCAATTTGATCCGGAAGAGTTTTTGCAATGGAAGAAACAATTAAAGAGTGATCTCAAATCGGTGATTAAGATATTGGACGAAAATTAAAATTAGAAATTGATACACGACTTCCTCGCCTAAACGTAATATGGAAATCATTCCTTTGTGTTTTTTGCGTTTTATACAGCCCTTTCGCGTTTGCCCAATCTTTTAAAGATAATAACTCTGTTTTATTAGAACCCGTTACCGTAACGGCAACCCGATCATTAGAAGAGATTGGTCAAGTTCCATTTTCCATCAGTAAGCAATCTTTTGATAGCTATAATGGGAGATCGGGTTCTTCTTTGGATCAAGTTTTAGAACCTATCCCAGGTGTGTTTTTACAAAACCCATTTAACTTTTCTCAAGACTTGCGGATTGCTATTAGAGGTTTTGGAGTCAGGTCCTCCTTTGGCGTCCGCGGGATAAAGATAATTACAGATGGATTCTCCGAAACTCTAGCAGATGGTTCTACCCCGTTGGATTCTATCGATCCAGACCTAGTGGAAAGTGTGGAAGTACTTAGAGGAGCAGGGTCTTCTCTATATGGCAACACAGGGGGAGGAGCGGTTTTATTTAAAACGCGAAGCGGACCGGATGCGGGAACTAAGTTTTCTTCTCAAATTAAGGTTGGAAAGTTCGGAATGCATAAACGGCAATTATTTTTTGGAGAAGGAGGAAAATTTGGAAGCTACAGGCTTTACTTATCGAATTTGCAATACAATGGATTTCGCGAACATAGCGAAACGGAAAGTTCCATATCTAACTTTAAGGCGCATTATGTCCCAGATTCAAAAACGAGATGGACATTTTTGATAGGATTGTTGAATTCGCCAAAAGCACAAGACCCAGGAGCTTTGACGGCATCGGAATCTGATAATGATCCTAGGCAGGCTCGGAGTAGGAATGTTTTGTTCGAGTCGGGTGAACAGGTTCGTCAACATAATATTAGTATTCGTATAGAAAAAGAATTGAACGAGAGTTGGAATATCCATGGACGAATCGGTATTGTTCAAAGGTTTTTTGAAAATAAGCTTCCCTTTCAAAATGGAGGAGCCGTAGATTTAGATCGGATTGCTCTGAATACGGGAGTAAAAAATATATTTGATTGGGAATACTCTGGAATTCCGATTATGAGTGTATCGGGCTTTGACTATCTTGGACAGTTTGACGATAGAAAGCGGTTTGAAAATGTACAAGGAGTTCTTGGTTCGTTGACTTTAGATCAGGATGAAGATGTATCTACTTATGGAATATATTTAAGAAATAAAGTCGATGTAAGCAATAACTGGGGGCTTGGATTAGGGGTTCGTTACGATAGTAACCAATTTGATGTCAGCGATAACTTGCTATCCGATGAGGATCAAAGTGGAACTCAAACTCTTTCCTCATGGAGTGGTTCTGCTGGAACGACATGGAAAATACGAAAAGATTTTAATTTGTTTGTAAATTTTTCTACAGCTTTTGAAACTCCGGCAATTATTGAGTTAGCTAACAATCACTCTGGAGTAGGAGGTCTCAATCCTGATTTAGATCCAAGATATTCGTTCTCGTACGAAACAGGGATAAAAGGAAACCTAGAAACTTTACTTAG
>CAWVUN010000432.1:0-2176 GCA_963932495.1 uncultured bacterium | reverse complement strand
TGAATAAGATTTATGCAATTTTAGATTATTAGAATAAAAAAAATGCATAAAATTTCAAGAAAAAACCAAAAAAAACCCCGCCTCAATAGAGACGGGGCTTCTAATTTCCAGGAGCTTCGGCCAATTTGGCGTCAACAAGTTGCTCCGGAAGCTCCCTTCATACTATGACTAGACAAAGGACCACCTCCTTTCTGCCCGGGGTACTCTAAACGCGCAAAAGATTCCCCGGTATCCCCTACGCGACGCTTCTAAAATATGGTGACGGAAAATGCTTAAAATGTCAAAGTGATATCTACAGTTTTTTTGGAAAGATTTTTCTTCGAACCACCAATAGCTCCAAAATTTAGCGGTCGGTATGCTAGCCAAATGGTATCGGGGGTTGACTTTTCTTATATAAGTAGCATTACTTAGAGAGATACTAAACGATCGAGTTTTGCGGTATTTAATTATGTATGTTCAAAAGGTTTTTTATAAGGAAGCTTTATTGGATAGTTTATTATCTAAAGATGATTTAGATTGATGCGATAGGAGTTCTAATAGGCGGGATTTAGTTTCAATTGGGGCTTTAATTTTTAGGAATAAGCCTTCTTCTGTGTATTTCTCATCTACAATGAGGGCTAGTTGGCGGATTTTATTTACAATTTCTGTGTCGTTATAATTTAAATTGGCTTGTAAAGTAGTAAGCCGTTTTTCAAAATGTTGTGTAATGGATTGGCGTAATTCTGTTAAACCGGTTCCATTTTTTCCAGAAAGAAAGACTGCTTTTGGATAGGTTCGGCTCAGGTCTTCTAATAACTCTTTATCCTGGATTTGATCGATTTTATTGAAAACTTGAATTGCGGGAGACTCTCCAAGACTCATCTCTGTTAATAAGTTATCTGTAGTTTTTATGTGGTTACGAAAGTTTGGGTGACCAACGTCTACTACTTTTAATAACACGTCGGAGTCGCGTGCTTCATCTAAGGTACTTTTAAAGGAAGCGATTAAATCGTGTGGTAGTTTGTCAATTAATCCGACTGTATCGGAAACTAAGGTGGGGTAAGGGAAGTTCTTTTTTATTTTTCTGATAGTCGCATCCAAAGTAGCGAACAATTTGTCTTCGGCCAACGCGCCAGCTTCGGTCAATTGATTCATCAGGGTGGATTTTCCTGCGTTAGTGTACCCCACTAAAGCGACTTTAAATGAACCTCTTCTGCTTTTTCTTTGAGTTTGTTTTTCTCTATCAATCTGTTTTAGTTTGTTTTCTAGTTTTGAAATTCTATCGTGAATTAAACGTCGGTCCAATTGGATTTGTGTTTCACCCACGTCTTTCATGCCGATACCACCCCGTTGACGAGAAAGATGACCCCACATTTTGGTCAGTCTGGGCAAAGCGTATTTCAGGCTGGCCAATTCTACCTGGGTTTTTGCTTCTCTTGTTTTAGCGTGATCGCTAAAAATTTCCAGTATCAACCAGGGGCGGTCAATTACGCGACATTTTAAAATTGCTTCAAGATTACGGTTTTGGGCTGGAGATAGTCGGTCGTCGAAAATAACTGTTATAGCGTCGTGAAATTTGATAGCTTTTTGTAATTCGTCAACTTTACCGCTTCCTATAAAAGTTTTTGGATTGATCGCGGTAATATTTTGCGTCAAGGAAAGAACAGGGGAATAAAACGCGGTTTCAGCGAGGCCTTGGAGTTCATCGAGATAGCCCCCAACGGGAGCCAGGCTTGCGCCCGAAAGAGGAGCTCCAACAAGAACGGCTTTTCTTTCTAGTGAATCTTCTAATGAGTGATAGTTATTGTCGTTACTCATAAATTATATACATTCTATTGCATAGAATCTTAAACTGCAAATTAGGGTTTTGCTTGGGAATAGCAAATTGAAAATTGTGTGACTTAGTGAAACCAACCAAAGTTTAAAATGATGGCTGGAACAAATTACGTTATTTTTCATTTTGAATTAATTTGTAATGAATGCTGTCTAGTAAAGCCTGCCAACTGGCTTCTATGATATTTTCCGAGACTCCAACAGTACCCCATTTATTATGTTTATCGCCAGATTCTATTAGCACTCTTATTTTGGCTGTAGTTCCCTTTTTTTCTTCCAAAATCCTAACTTTGTAGTCATGGAGGTTTACTTCTTCCAACTCTGGATAAAATTTGATCAACGCTTTTCGAATTGCTTTATCAAG
>CAWVUN010000431.1:0-2189 GCA_963932495.1 uncultured bacterium | reverse complement strand
GATTCTCTTTTTGTTCCAAAGCGGCATTCAAAGTACGACGCAGTAGTTGCTATGTATCATGATCAAGGTTTGATTCCTGTAAAAATGGAATCTCAGGGCTGTGCGGTAAATTTAACTTTAGGGTTGCCAATTATTCGAACTTCTGTCGATCATGGCACTGCTTATGATATTGCTGGTAAAGGAATCGCTTCTCCAGATTCCATGATAGCCGCTCTTCGAACTGCGGCTAAACTTTCAATTTCTTCCCCGGTTCCTTGATGAAAAAAAGAAACAAATGGGGGCAAAATTTTTTGATAGACGAGTCCCTCGCCTCTCAAATTATTGACTCGGCACATATTGGTAAAGACGACCTTGTTTTGGAAATTGGACCGGGAGCCGGAGTTCTAACTGAATTATTGTTAGAAAGAGCCGAGAAAGTCGTCGCGTTAGAAATTGATCCAGATCTTTGCTCCCCCCTTACGAAGCGATTTAAAGAGTATCCAGGTTTTCATTTAATTCAAGACGACGCTTTGAAATATGACTTTGGACAAGTAGGAGTCAAATTTAAGACTGTTTCAAATTTACCTTATTATGCTGCGACGCATATTTTAAAAAGGCTTATTGGTTATGGTCCTCGGATAGAGTCTATGACGGTAATGCTGCAAAAAGAAGTTGTGAACCGTCTTGTCGCTCAACCTGGGAATAAGGAGTATTCTTCGTTAAGCGTTTTTATCCAATATCATTGCAATGTAAAACGTGTATTAGAAGTCCCAAAGTCGGCGTTTTCTCCAGTTCCAAAGATCGATTCTTCCGTTGTTCATTTGACGCCATTAGCTGCGTCAAAAGTTCAAGTTTCCGATGAAAAAATATTTTTTAAAATAGTTCATGCTTCTTTTCTTCATAAGAGAAAAATGTTGAAAAATAATTTGAAAGAGTGGGAATCTTTTTTTAAAACTGAAAAAGATAAAATCCATATCGAAGGTATCGATTTAAATCGACGTGGAGAAACGCTTTCATTAGACGATTTCGCCGTCATTGCAAACCATGTCCATGCAGTAGGAGCAACTCAATGAACTATGGCAAGGTGATATTAGTCGGAGCGGGGCCAGGAGACGAAGGATTGCTGACAATTAAAGGTAAAAGTTGGATTGAGCGTGCGGATGTTGTTGTTTACGATCACCTAGCAAACTCTAGTATAACTCGTCACGCTAAAGCTGAGGCTGAATTAATTTATGTTGGGAAAAAGTCGGGCTCGTTTGTTTTTTCTCAAGAAAAAATTAACCAGCTTTTAGTCGATTTGGCTAAAGAAGGCAAAACAGTCGTCCGTTTGAAAGGCGGAGACCCATTTATTTTTGGAAGAGGAGGGGAAGAGGTACAGGCTCTTAAAAATGAGAAAATCTCTTTTATAATAGTTCCTGGAGTGACTTCACCTGTTGGCGTGTCAGCGTATGCAGGCATTCCACTAACTCATCGCGATTTCGCATCGACAATTTCAATTGTGACTGGTTCAGTAGGCAACGCCCCAGATAGCATACCTATTGATTGGGAAGAATTAGCAAAATGGCCAGGGACTCTTGTGTTTTTGATGGGAGCTAGAAAACTTAAGAGTATTGCTGAAAACTTAATTCGTTACGGTAAGAAACCAGATACCCCGATTGCTGTCATCCAATGGGGAACATTGCCAAAACAAAAAACTTGGACGAGTGTTTTGGGAAAGATAGCTGAAACCTTAGAAAAAGAAGTGATAAAACCGCCAGCCTTAACTATTGTTGGCGATGTTGTGAAATTAAAAGACACTTTAGATTGGTATGAAACATTTCCGCTATTTGGGAAAAATATTCTTGTGACGCGTCCTGAAGAACAATCGGAAGGATTCCGTGAATTATTATTAGAGAAGGGAGCTAATCCCATTTCGTTTCCTGTTATCCAGACTTATCCTCCTGAAAGTTGGAATTCTTTAGACACCGCGATCAAAAAATTAGATAGTTATCATGGGTTGATTTTTACGAGCGTAAATGGCGTACGTTATTTTATTGATCGTCTTCATTATCTGGATAAAGATATCCGAGAGTTGAAGGGAGTGCGGTTGTACGCTATCGGGCCTAAAACAGCTAAGGCAGTGTGCGACTTGGGAATTAAGGTGGATGTTGTACCTGAAGCTTATGTTGCCGAGTCTTTATTAGAAAGCCTTGGTAAAGAACCTCTTGAGG
>CAWVUN010000430.1:0-2210 GCA_963932495.1 uncultured bacterium | reverse complement strand
TGGCTTCTATAAATTTAACAAAATTTTCAACTGCAGAGTTTGGCATTGGAGACTTAACTGCTCCCTCAAGAAGTTTAGGAAGCAATAAGTAAAACTGTCGAATGCATTTATCCGTAGGATGAAAGAACTCAGGACCATCACGCAAAGTTTTTAAGAATTGAAATGCTCTTTTGGGATCTTGTAGAGAATAAGTTCTCATTAAATCTTGGGTAAAGGCTTTTTCATCTATTTGTAAAGTTTGTTGATTTAATGAATTTAATTGTGAAGAATCTCGGTCTTCAGGTTCGGCAAGTAAATTAGAAAAGAAGTTACCGACGAAGTTCGTGTGCCCATTCATATCGTCATTAAACTGTGAAATAAGCTCTTCTTTAGAATTGGCTTTATATCCCATTTTTTTAGCTAAAATGGCAATATCGTCGTCTTTTTTTGGTAATGAGTGGGTTTGTAATCCGAATGTCATTTGGACTCGGTTTTCTAATCTTCTTAGAAAAATGTAAGCCTCTTTTAATTGATCATATTCCTCTGGTTCTAGAAATTGAACATTTCTTAACTGATCCAAAGCTTCTAGTGTATTTTTTATTCTTAAGTCTTTTGATCGACCCCCGAAGATCAATTGGTACGCTTGGACAATAAACTCAACTTCTCGGATTCCTCCAAAACCTAATTTAATATTTTGTTTGTCGCCGCGTTTTTGTTTTAAAGATACGTCGATTTTTCGTTTCATTGCTTTGATTTCGTCGAGGGCGGCGAAATCAAGTTGTTTACGAAACACAAATGGTTCAATCATTTCAAAGAAGCTTTTGCCAAGCGTTTCGCTACCAGAGCTTACTCGGGCTTTAATTAGAGCTTGGCGTTCCCAAGTCTTCCCCCATGATTGGTAATAAACCTCAGCGCTAGCAAGTGAGTTAGCGATCTCTCCGCTTCTACCTTCAGGTCTTAAGTTGAGATCGACTCTAAATACGGCACCTTCTTCAGTGATTTCATTAATCGTTTGAGTTAGTAATTGGCTGAGCTTGGTAAAATATTCATGATTGGTGATGGAGCCTTCGAATATGTTATTTGCTTCGTTTCTGGTTTCTCCATGTGAAGACTCATAAATATAGATCAAATCTATATCAGAACTGTAATTGAGTTCCCGTCCCCCAAGTTTTCCCATACCAAGGATACAAAACTCAGTCTCTACTAATTCTCCGTCTGCCCCTTGGTGCATTGGTACGCCGTACTTTTTTTTTAATAGACGGTTGGAGAACTCATAGGCTAATTGTAGACATATATCGGCAAGATTTGATATGTCTTCTACATTTTGTTTGAGCGTCTCTAATCCCATTAAATCTCGCAGACCAATCCGTATATATTCTCTTTGTTTAAACTTTCTTAAAAGAGAAGGTAAGCGGTTGTCCAGGTCTTCAGTGCCGGACATAACATAAAAGTCCCTGGATAAAGCGTCTTTAGATTTTGGTTTTTTTAATGTCTCTGGAAGTTTTAGCCAATCAAAATGTCCAGGGTTTTTTAATAAGGTGTCTGTTAAAATTTGACTACCAGAGAAAAGCGAAACAAGAGCTTCCAGAAAAAAAACGTCGTTATTTAAAATTGAATATAAATGGTCTTTGTCGAGAACTTTTTGGGAAAAGCGCTCAAAATTTAATAGACCTGCGTCAGGATTGTATGATTGGCGAATGAGTTTTAAAAACTCGTGAAAAAATTTTGGGAATAAACGTTGAAAGTTAGTTTGCTGAGTTAAACTTAGTAGAACTCTTTTTGCTCTTTCTATATCTTCAAACCCAAGTTCAGATAAGGCTGTATTTGTTTGTTCGTCTGAGTCTTCTTTTAATAAAAGCTTATCTAAATTTTTCAATGTCGTCATAGATAATAAAGATCGAAAAAAAGGAAATTTATTTCATGTTGGGGAAAACCAGTAGTTCTATATCAAATTATATTTATAACTTAAAACTTATCACAAATGTTTTCATCTTTCGAAATTATTAGAATAAAGCTTTTGAGGGGAATCTAGACGCTTATATTATATTTTGAAAAGATTTTTTCTTAAGTATAAGGTGCTCGTAAAGAGGAGTTGTAGTCAAATGTGGGGTTTGGGAAGATGATCAAGCCGCTTTCCTTTGAGGTAAAGCCACGGCAATACCGTTTCTATGTTCTTTGTTCGTTTGATATACGGAGGTAATGGCTCTGATCGAAAGTGAATACCTTGCCTG
>CAWVUN010000429.1:0-2235 GCA_963932495.1 uncultured bacterium | reverse complement strand
CATAAATAACCTCCTAAAATATTCAATTAAAAAAAATTAAAAATAATCTATATGAATATCTTACCCTATTTCAAAAACCCTACAACACATTATTTTATATATAGTTACAACTGAAAAGGGAAATGAATACAAGTATCAATAAGGGGGGGGGGAGGGGGAACTCCAATGAAATTACGAAATAGAAATTTATCTATTAAATAAGGGGGAAATTCAAATCAGAACATTGAAAGGATCTACAAATTGAAAAAGGCTATCAAATAAAAAAATTTTAGTACTCAAAAAAATTTAAAACGAAGTACCTTCAATCTCAGTCATTACTTCATAACCGTCGTCAGTCACCAAAATAGTGTGTTCAAATTGGGCAGAAAGAGATCCATCCAATGTAATAGCTGTCCACTTATCAGAAAGAATACGCAACTCGGGTTTTCCTTCGTTTATCATTGGCTCAATGGTGAAAGTCATGTTTTCCTTCAACTCCAAACCTTGACCATAGGCACCATAATGTAAAACTTGAGGTTCTTCATGAAAGTTCCTACCAATACCATGACCACAAAATTCGCGTACAATCGTATATCCTTGAGCTTCGACGTATTCTTGGATACTTGCGCCAATATCGCCCAAATGAGCCCCTGGCTTAACAACCGATATTCCTTTGCGAATGGCTTGTCCGCAAGCTGCAACTAACTTACTAGCCTTTTTCCTCGGAGAACCGACAAAAAACGTTTTATTCGTGTCCCCATGAAACCCGTTTAGATAACAAGTGATATCCAGGTTCACAATATCTCCGTTTCTAATCTTTCTATCTGATGGAATTCCATGACAAATCTCGTCGTTGACTGAAGAGCAAATACTCTTTGGAAAACCTTTATAATTTAGAGGCGAAGGAATAGCGTCTCTAGAAAGAATGAATTCATGGCAGATATCGTTTAAATAATTTGTAGTAACGCCCGCTTTTATATAAGGCTCGATCATCAATAAAACTTCAGCTGCCAAATGACAGCTTTTGCGCATAATTTCGACTTCTTCGTCAGTTTTAATATGAATCATGTCCGTAGCCAAACTCCTTTAAACAATAATCGCTTTCGCGCCAATTGGGTTTTACTTTTACAAACAAGCTTAAAAACACTTTACAACCAAGTCGCCTTTCGAGTTCATAACGAGCACTGGTCCCTATTTGTTTGAGCATACTACCTTTATATCCAATCACAATTTTCTTTTGAGAATCCTTTTCTACAATAACGGTTGCGTTAATGGCCATCAACCCGTCTTTGCGCTCTTCTAACTTCTCTATAATTACTGTCAACGAGTATGGAACTTCGTATCGCGTCAAACGAAAGGCTTTTTCACGAACGATCTCGGCAATGAGAAATGTTTCTGGGCAATCCGTGTAAGTACCTTCTGGGAAATAACGAGGCCCTTCGGGCATCCTCTTCAACAAGGATTTTACTAAAATATCCATCCCATCGTTTTTTAAAGCAGATATGGGAACAATATCTGCAAACGCCCCCAATTTGCTCATTTCTTGGATCAAAGGGAGCAGTTCTTCTTTAGGGACTAAATCTATTTTATTTAACACTAATATTTTTTCAACATTAGACTTTTCCAAAGTTCCTAAAACATATCGGTCATCGTCGCAAAACTTTCTCTTTGCGTCTACTACAAAAACAATGACATCAACATCACCGTAAGTATTTAACGAGGCTTTAACCATCAATTTATTGAATTTGGATGTTGCCTTATGAACGCCAGGTGTATCTAGTAAAATCATTTGCCCTTCGTCAAAATGACAAACCCCTGTGATTTTATTACGTGTGGTTTGAGGACTTTTCGAAGTAGCCGCAATTTTCACGGAGACCAAACGGTTTAAAAGAGTGGATTTACCAACGTTGGGTTTCCCAATAATAGCGGCATATCCTGATTTATACGGTTTCGGTTCGGTCATATTTTCTTTATCGGCATCGATATTAAAACTATTAAAAAGAGAGTTCTCGTCAAAACTAAAAACTTAGAGGTTTTCTCGGATCAATTAAAAGAATTCCTTTGTTTATATGTGTTGTATTATAGGGCAAAACAAATTTTTCGAAAGCGAATTCTCCTTGGATCCATTTAGTCTCTATTTACATATACCTTACTGCGAGCACAAATGCGGGTATTGCGATTTCAATTCTCATCCCATC
The DNA here is from genome assembly GCA_963932495.1 of uncultured bacterium. Classification (GTDB taxonomy): domain Bacteria; phylum Nitrospinota; class Nitrospinia; order Nitrospinales; family JAJDAT01; genus JAJDAT01. The sequence goes on along the minus strand of CAWVUN010000429.1, from coordinate 58 downwards.
AAAGACGAACAACCAAGAGATTATCCTGAAGCGATTTTAAAAGAAATCGAATACGCCG
>CAWVUN010000428.1:0-2237 GCA_963932495.1 uncultured bacterium | reverse complement strand
GCTGTAATACTTTGCCCTTTTACTAAACCGGAAGGAACCTCGGCAGTGAACTTTTGACCGTTGAAATCCAAAAGAGCTTTGCTACCGGCAAGGACTTCTGCCACTTTTCCTATAAGAGATTGTCCAACTTTAACACCTTGGCCAGAATCAAATAATTTGGCAAGAGTTTCGCTCTTGGCAACAATTCTAACAAGGTTTTGAGGCAACTCATTTATAAACAAGTTCAGTCGTCGCCTTTCCTAAGACTCAAAGCCAATTCAATTTCCCCTAAGGGCATTTTGATTTTTTTGGATATTTCTTCGGCAGAATATCCCTTTTTAGCTAATTTAAGCGCGTCAGCGTAGCGGTCGCCATCGCCAAGAATTTTTCTAGCTTCGGGCTTTCTTTTAAGTTCAGCCGCAACGGAGTTCAACTCATCCATCGAAAATGCTAGAGCTCTTTTTTCCTCATCCATCCGATCCATCAAATCGGCTGTCTCATTTTTCTTAACTTCGACGCCTTTATTGATCTTATCGGAAACTTTTAACGCCTCCGTAACTAAATTATCTAAAGAATCACTCAGTTGATTTAACTCTTCAAGGCGATCAGTCCATTCTTTGCGTAACCGATCTTGCTCTTCACGCTCCTTCTCAAAGTCTTTACGAAATTTAATGTCATTTTTTACGAATAAAAAACCACAATAAACGGCACCTAAAAACACAACGTCTAAAACAAATTGAATGGCAACCGTAAAGCTCATAATGGGTAATTTACGCCCGCAGGTTAATTCGTCCGCCGTGGTGATTTTCGATTACAATGGGAAGTGGTTCTTCAACGCCTTCTTCTTCAAGTTCAGAGCTTGAGGTTTTGGCTTTGGACCTCAATCTACCTTTTTTCCCTTTGGCATCTGCATTCGTTGTTCCCGATTGATGCGTTTCCTCAGGTTCTTTAACTTGATGTCTTTTCGCGTCGTCAGCTTCAGTCTGGTCTAACTGCAATTGTTGTGCAGAAATGCCTTGCTGTTGCTGGAGAGTTTGCTGGACCTTTTCAACATGAGTCCCCATTTGAATGACTTGCTGCGTGTTAACCAGTTGTATGGTAGGCATGGCAGGAATCCTATCGTTAAAGGACTATTAATAACTAATATACAACCATTTATGAAATTATTCAATCGGGGCTTCATGAGATTGCTCTAAAACTAAGAACACTACTAATAATGATCTTAGCCCTATAGTAAATTTTCTTTGCTAGCCTCATAACTTTTGAACTAATATACATCTTTATCGTCAGCTTGCTCTTTATTTATCTCAAACCCAATTTTGTTATTATTAGGGATTATGTTTACTATTCCTCCGCTTTCTGCAACCCCTTGAAACTCGCCAATAGTTAAAAAAGACGGTTCCCTTCAGTAACACTTGTAATAATTGGAATCCCATTTCCCATGGGTAAGATCGCTATTTTTGATTTTGTTAAATGACCATCCTCAAGCCTTGAAGCTATCCTAAATGACCTGGAAACCGTGGCCCAAACTGTATTTTTTTTCATTAGTGGTCCAAGCTAAACGAAAGTTAGGTTGAGGATCAAAACCGCTAAACCGATTAAATGTAAACTTGGAACCTACCGTGAGTTTAAGATAATCTTCTATTAATGAAATATCGTCCTGAGTAAAAAAACTAAAATGGTTATAAACTTGTTCTTTCAGGTTAATATCTACTGTGAAAGGATTACTAAAACGATCTAAAATCGTTCGACTGTTTACTCCTCAAATCAATTCTTGGCGTTCTGTCAAATTAAATTGATGCTGAACATCTAAATCATACGTATCTTCTTCTATTCTTATGAAATTGGGAAAATCTTTATTCTCGCGATCATAATAAAACTGGGCCCTAAAATTGGACCCATCCAAAAAGTTACGTTCCCACGTAGCTAAGAAATTGCCTCCTTTAATGAAGGCATTATTTTCTTCATTACTTACAAATGGAGATATCGGCGAAACAATGAGATTGTCATACTTCATTCCTTACTCGCCATCAAAGTAGTCCCCCCTTCCAATGTGATAAAATCATTGTCGGTCACATTCCAATCGATACGAAACCCGCCTCGAGAAACGTCCCAATCGCCAAAAGCTTCATTCCCTGAATCATTTTCATAGGCATCGCGATTTATGTATTTCGCAAATACTTTATATGTTGCGATGTTCCCTATCTTGTCGCCATAGCGAACAGTGCCAAATCCTCTTTCTTGAGCTTCTTTACTAT
>CAWVUN010000427.1:0-2238 GCA_963932495.1 uncultured bacterium | reverse complement strand
CAGATTTTTCCGGTTGAGAACTTCGAAAGTATTGGTCTGCCAATAAAAGCTTAGCTCTATTTTTCTGTGGACCTTCTGCAAAATTTTTTAAAAAGTTTTCATAACTAGATGTCATTTCTGATGGCTTTTTATCGCTATCCAGGCCTATTTGTTTCATCTCAAATAGCAAAGATTCCATTTGTTGCATTTGTTTGTCCCGGTTATAACTGTAACCCCAAAATGCTAAGGCAAGCAAAACGACAGTAGCTATTGAACCAATAGTAATAGTTTTATTTTCGCTACAATATTTTAAAAATTTCTCAGTTCCAGAAATAAATTCATCGGGTTGTTTTAAATCTTTTCTATTTAATATTTTTTCAGTAGACATTTTGAATAGAACACTCTTCTTAGAATCTAGGGGGATTTTGACAAAATAATTGATTTAAATAATAAATGAGGAGCAAGCCTGCCAAAAATTTATAATTAAAAATTTAACTGTAATCCATTTAAACATAAAGAAATACCCCAAACAAGGCTTTTCACTGTCAGAATAAAATTGATAATTAATTATGAGTTATAGTTTAGAGTTATATTATTCAAGGGTTAATTTGGGTTTCATTAAAAAGTTTCATGTATAATACTCGGTTAAATTGTTCAACCGGGGGGGAACCCGACTCTATTCCAAGGGTATCCCAATAATTCAATATTTTCACTTATGGTAAATCGCTAGTCCTTATTTCATAAGGTTCGCTCGTAGCTAAAAACATTTTTTAGAAGCTTCCGCAAATTACTAAAACCAAAATTTCTTAATATAAATTTATCAATGAATCTAAAGTCTGTAGGAATCATAGGCGCAGGAAGTTGGGGGACCGCTATCTCATTACTTCTAGCTGAAAATGGGTTTGATGTTGATTTGTGGGTATACGAAGAAGACTTATTTAAAACATTAAAAGAAAAATCCGAAAACGAAGTTTTCCTCCCGGGCTTTAAACTTCCAAAGTCTATTCAACCAACAAATTCCTTAGAAGAAGCTGTTTCCGATAAAGATATCGTCGTATTGGTATCTCCTACTCACGCTATCCGAAAAGTTGTAGATCAATTATTTTTTTTTCTCAAACCGGGTTGTTTGATTGTCAACGCCAGTAAGGGTATTGAGATAGACACTCTTTTGACTGTTGACCAAATATTAGAATCCATTTTACCTAAACATTGCCTAAGAGGCTGTATATCGGGTCCAACCTTTGCTAAAGAAATTGCACAAAAGGTTCCTTCTGCTATTGTTGCCGCCGCTCATGATGTTGAAACAACCAAACGGATTCAAAATTTATTTTCTAATAACCGATTAAAGGTGTTCACCAGCAATGATGTCAGAGGAGTTGAAATAGGCGGGGCTTTAAAAAATGTAATCGCTATTGGTACAGGAATCTCCGATGGACTCGGCTTGGGATATAACGCGAGAGCGGCTTTGATTACTAGAGGACTGGTGGAAATAGCTCGAATCGGTTCCGCAATGGGAGCCAGACCCGAAACTTTTTCAGGTCTGTCTGGTATGGGAGATTTGGTTCTAACTTGCACAGGAGATTTGAGCCGAAATAGAACCGTAGGCCTACAAATTGGTCAAGGTAAAACACTTGAGGAAATCACTCAAAACATGAAAATGGTTGCCGAGGGAGTTCATACCGTTAAATCTGCATTCCATCTTAAAGAGAAGCTACAAGTACAAGCATCGATTATTGAAGAAACTTATCGCGTTCTATACGATGGCAAACCTCCATTAGAAGCTCTTAACGATTTAATGAAAGTGGATATATCTGCCGAGTTTGAAGGCGTCGCTGGTCTAAAATGAATAAAGAATCTATTGAAAAAATATTAGCTGAAGTTCATGCAAATAAAATGGCTCCAGAAACTGCACTGGCTAAACTGCAAAATTTACCTTATGAAGACCTAACCTTTGCCCGGGTCGATCACCATCGTTCAATTCGCGGTAGTATACCTGAAGCAATATTCTGTGAAAGAAAGTCTCCTGAACAAATCATTACAATTGTCCACAGTCTTCATGGATCAGGAACTCCCGTTTTAGCAACCAGGCTTTCTAATGAAACCTATTCTAATATCAAAGAAAAATTACCAGATAAAGCTGTATACAATAAAGTGAGTCGTACATTAGTTATTAAGAATAAAACCTACTCACAAAAAGGCAACATAGCCTTACTTTCAGCAGGAACGTCAGACATTCCTGTAGCGGAAGAAGCTGCTATT
>CAWVUN010000426.1:0-2263 GCA_963932495.1 uncultured bacterium | reverse complement strand
TGATTCGATTGCAATCGGAGCTCATTTTTTCGTAACATTTTTTTACAACAGCCATTACTTCGTCCCATTCCCCTTCCAAGACTGTGCCCATAGGGTTTAATTTATAATCTAATCCACTTTCGTCAATTATTTTTAGAGATCGACTTACAAATGGGCTAACGCTTTCGCCCTTATCCATCGGGGACATGCTAAATTCTATTAACAACATTAGGGTTACCTCTCTTTTGGCTATAAGACACGCCGCTCATTATATAAGCGGCTATTTATATAAAAATAGCTTGCATTTTAGGCCGGTTTCATGAAATGATCAATGTCCAATTCGAAATCCCCAGGACATTCGAATAGCTCCAAGTAAAGGTGGTTCATGTTGTTTGAGCAATCTAGAAGATTTACGTTGTAAGATAAACGAAATAGATGACCGGATATTAAATCTAGTCAACCGTCGGGCTAAAATAGCTCTAAAAGTAGGCGAAGAAAAAACCCGACAAGGTATTACCGACCATTTTCATATTCCTCAAAGAGAACGTGAAATTATTGATCGGTTAAAAGGCCTTAACACAGGTCCGCTTTCTGATGCAACGGTTGAAGTCTTGTTTTGTGAGATATTTTCAGCTTCTCTTGCGTTAGAAAGAACACTTCGAATTGCATATCTGGGCCCGGAGTCAACTTTCACACATCAAGCCGCAATTCGTCAATTTGGGCATTCAGCTCAATTTGTTCCCCAATCAGGAATCGATAACGTATTTTTAGAAGTCGAAAAAGAGAACGCCGATTATGGAGTCGTTCCTATTGAAAACTCTATTGAGGGAATGGTTAACGCTACCTTGGATAGACTTGCCAGTTCTTCACTCGTAATTTGCGACGAATCGAAGATGGATATTTCTTTGTGTCTTTTGTCAAAGCTCAAAGACACTTCAAAAATAAAAATTATATATTCACATCCGCAGCCATTGGGTCAGAGCCGGAATTGGTTAGGTAAAAACTTGCCTAACGCTGAACAAGTGGTGACTCCTAGTACAGCCGCTGCTGCGGTTATGGCGGCAAAAGATAAGTCCTCAGCTGCTGTTGCTAGTCAGGTTGCCGGAGAATTGTATAAGCTAAATCTTTTGGCTAAAGGAATCGAAGACAGACCGGACAATTTAACGCGATTTTTAATAGTTTCAAAGCGACCTGCAAAAAAAACTAAGAAAAATAAGACGTCTATTCTCTTCTCTATTAATGACGAAGCGGGAGCGTTATTAAAAATTCTCAAGTTGTTTGCCGATCGAAAGATCAACTTAAGTAATATTCAGTCCAGGCCTGCTCCTAAAGGGCGGTGGGAGTATTTGTTTTATACTGACTTTGAAGGGCATATTGAAGAAGAGGCAACTTTTGAGATGATTGAAACCTTAAAAAGTCAGTGTTTATTTATTAAGTTTTTAGGGTCTTACCCATCAAAAGGATAAGATTTTAAGTGAGCAATCTGTTATTTGATCGAGTGGCTGTTATTGGAGTTGGTTTACTAGGTGGGTCTATGGCTTTAGCCTGTAAAAAGCACCAATTAGTTGGTTCAATTTGTGGATTTGGAAGAAATGTTCAGCGACTCCAAAAAGCCAAAGATGATGGCATCATTGACGATTTTTCCAACGACCTAGAAATAGCTATTAAGGATGCAGACTTAGTGATACTTGCGACTCCTATAGGGTTGTTTCGCGGTCTGGCTGAAAAAATGGTGAATGGTTTAAAAAAAGGATGTGTGGTTACCGATTTGGGTTCTGTTAAATGTTCAGTTATTCGAGATGTGGAGCCGTTTACTTTAAAAGCGGAAGTTGATTTTGTTCCGACTCATCCTATTGCTGGAGGAGAAAATTCTGGATTTGAGTTTGCTCGTCCAGAATTGTTTGAAGGAAAGTTTTGCGTGGTTACTCCTACAAAGAATACACCCACCGAGGCCCAGAACAAGGTTACAAAGCTATGGGAAACTTTGAGAGCTAATGTTGAGGTACGCGACCCTGAGGAACATGATCGCCTTTATGCCGCAACGAGTCATTTACCGCATGTTATGGCTTACGCGCTATTAAACTCTTTGGGAATAATGCAAACAAAGACTAATGAGGAATATCTTTCGAAGGGTGGCAATGGATTAATTGACGTTGTTAGGCTAGGAGCTAGCGAGCCGGGAATGTGGAGAGATATTTGTCTTTCTAATAGGGAGTTTATTTTGGAGTTGCTAGATCAATTTCAACTCTCTCTTAATGATTTTAAGAAAAAAATTGATGAAGGG
>CAWVUN010000425.1:0-2264 GCA_963932495.1 uncultured bacterium | reverse complement strand
AAAAAACTAAACGTTTACTTAAAACCTCCCCGCGTCACTGGAAACATACAAAAAGACGCAACACGAAAATACGAAGCTTCTATTATTCATTTTTCTAATTCTTTAGACTTAGCCCTACTAAGAATTAAAAAAATTTCATCTTTGCTTAACCTTAAAACGATTGAGTTTCATGATTCGGATACAGTAGAAATTGGAGATCCCGTTGTTGCTATTGGCCACCCAGAACAAGGAGGTCTTTGGACATTGACAACTGGAACAATCAGTAGTCAAATCGACGATTTCCAAGAAGTATCCGGAAAAAATGTTTTTCAAACGGAAACTAGTATCAATAAAGGAAATTCTGGAGGACCGTTGATCGATGCAAGCGGTTATATGATTGGGATCAATTCCAACATTGCCAGAAAAGGAAAAAGCGGTGCAGTAATCACCTCTATAAACTTTTCAATTAAGTCAAACGTGGCTCGAAAGTGGCTGAATCGATTTGGTTTTTCTTTTGGGACGTTCACTAATGTCGCTCAAACTAAATCAGAAGCTCAACCTGGAACTCCAGTGCCTCGCATCGTTCCAGTTCTAAGATCACCTAAAGCTGTAGACAAAACTCCGTCTAGGGAAACGTTTCAAAGGGATGTACCTCCAAAAGAAATCAGGAAAAAGCGAATTCCGAATTCCCTTTTTGAAAACGTCGAGAAAGAAATGGAGGGCTTGATGAATCAAATGCGAAAAGGAACTAGCAAAAAAAGTTTTTTTGACAAATAACTTTTCTTATGGGATTCACGAACGCTTCTTATCCACAGTAAAAAGATTCTATGTTTCCGAAAAGAAGTTTATGATGAAAATTCGCGTTTTTTATTTTCTGCTAGTTTTATTCATAGTTGTTAGCAATTCATCTAACGCCTATTCCTTTAAGCTATATTTTGACGATTCTTTCACCAACTACATAGAAGCTAAAGAACAAGATTGTTCAGTGCATAAAACCGAAGGTGGAGATATCACTTTAGGATTTAAAGCTGGCAATTTCCTTTTCAGTGTAGGCCCAGAAATCACCTTTGGGAGATATAAAGGAATAGATTGGGACGTTACCATCCAACGGATTATTGCCCGATACCAACAAGTATGCACCCAATACAATACAGGTAGTTTGACTAAGCAAGATTACGATAAAAGGATCGCTGAAATAGAAACTCTAGAAGCAGAGGCACACACCCTCTACCAAAAAATGCTCAAGAAAAAAGCACAAAGAAGCAACGATTTATTTCGTGAATTGGATCAAGATGTAGGAAGGTTTGAGTCATACCATCAAGACTACGAAGATATTAATAGGAAATTAAATAGATTTTAAAGTCTTAATATCTAGATAAAACCGCTCTCTAAAGAGCTTCAGACTACCGTGAAAACTAGGACCAGTAATCGCCTGAAGATTAATAATCATTTTTTAACAAATTTCTAATAGTCGCTACCTAAGCAGCTCGATATACAGAACGTCTAAAAATAGATTAGTTTTCTCCTTCTCTAAAGTTTATTTTTACGATTTTGAAACTCTAAAAACTAATTATTGATATAAAATCAACCGAATAAGAATTAAGTATTGATATTGATCAAGCTCTCTATAGTTTGTGTTGATATTGTAACCTTACATGAAAAGTATATAGAACTATATAATTTCATCTAACATTTCCTTATTCAACGAGGCCAAGCAATTAGTAAATATTCTTGGAATAAAAATGGATTCTAAAACCGTTTCCGTTACAGGAAGACTACAAGTCATTACTCAAATGGTTTCTAAAGCAATTATTCAGTTCCAACAAGTTGGAAATACCAAATCTAAAAAAAGAAGGAAATAAATTCATACTATTTAAAAAAAATTATTGAAGGCCTGCTAAACGGGGCTCCTGAGTTGAATTTGAAAAAAGTGAACTATATTACAATCCGACAAAAGGTTAAAGAATTTAAAATTCACTGGATTGAATTTTCAAGCCACGCAGAAACCATATTCAATATAGTTCCGATAATGGATGTACTGAGCACTTACATATCAAAAAATCAATCAAGACTTATTGCAAGCTATGAACAGCGTCGTTCAAGATCTTTCAAAAAATTCTCAGGGAAATATTGAGAGTATGATCAATAAAGAATATACAATCCCTTTTCTTCTGTTAATCGGCGTCAAATTCAGCTTTTATTTTCTTGTTAGGTCTATTATCGAATGCCGTCTCGGATATTTTATCCGTTTCAAATCAAATTATGTCCACTCTAGAACAAAATGC
>CAWVUN010000424.1:0-2269 GCA_963932495.1 uncultured bacterium | reverse complement strand
GCTCAGGTTCGGTTTTTTTTGGGATGTTATTACAATCTGTAATGTAAGCGGCGTTATTGAATTTATACCCAATAATTTTAAGAGAGCCATGGTCAATTTCCAGTGGCTTCACTTTTAATTCCGAAAAATTGATAGGTTCTCCATTGACGGGAAGTAGATCCAATTGCGAAACTGTTCCTTGATAATCGGGATTTGGCTCAAAGATATAGTGGAAAGTTTTTTTTATCTCGTCAAAAGTCGTTTCATTCCCATAGCAAGGGATGGCCTTCTTCTGAAAAAAGTAGAAAGCTCGAAGCTCTTCGAGGCCTAAAATATGATCTGCATGATGATGTGTGAAGAAAATAGCGTCGATATTTTTTACGCCACTTTTCAGACATTGCTGTCGAAGGTCGGAAGAGGTGTCTACTAAGTAATTATGACCATTATTTTGGACTAGTATAGAAGCGCGTAGCCGTTTATTTTTTGAATTATCGGAAGTGCAGACTGGACAATCACAGCCTATCATGGGAATTCCGGGCGAAGCTCCGGTCCCGAGAAACGTTATTTTCATTTTTTTATTCAGCTGAGAGATGGCTCGTTCATGGAAATCACTTTTAAAAGAACTGATTAAAGATGGCACTCATTAGATTTATTTTAGTTGTGTCGAGGAAGCTCTGTCAAGCTGAGCTTGGGAATCTTTATATGAAACGAAAGTTCTGGTGATTTTATATTCGTTAATAATTTATTATAGTCTGTCAACCGACCATTGGATTAGCGGTTGAAGTATGCTAAATTATAGCTTTCCAAAACCAATTTCTAGTAAATTCATTAATTATAGGAGTAATCAATGGCCACCTTAGTTTCTAAAGAGGCGCCCGATTTTACCGCTTCAGCCGTTATGCCAGACGGTAGTTTCAAAGACGATTTTAAGTTATCCGACCTGCGCGGAAAATATGTTGTTCTGTTCTTTTACCCATTAGACTTCACGTTTGTTTGTCCTACTGAAATCATTGGGTTTAGCACGGAAGTTGAAGAATTTAAAAAACGAAATACCGAAGTTGTAGGTGTGTCTGTCGATAGTAAATTTAGTCATTTAGCTTGGAGAAATACAGACACAAAAAGTGGCGGAATAGGAAACATCCAATACCCTTTAGTTGCGGATATGGATAAGTCCATCAGTCGTAATTACGATGTTTTGTTAGGCGAGTCGGTTGCTTTGCGAGGATTATTCTTGATCGATAAAAGTGGCATCGTCCAACATCAATTGATCAATAATTTGCCTTTAGGTCGGAATATTCAAGAAGCTGTGAGAATGGTAGACGCTCTCCAATATTTTGAAGACAATGGAGAAGTTTGTCCGGCTAACTGGGAAAAAGGTAAAGATTCGATGAAACCTGATCCAACGGGCTCTCAAGAATATTTCAACAAACACGGTTAGTTTGTAGTTTTATAGATTTCAAAAAGGCGACGCCGATTCAGGCGTCGCCTTTTTTTATTTTAGACTTGAAAAGAGATAAATACCTCTATTAGAAGCTACGACTCGAGCGGGTTGAACGCTTATCGAACTATTAAAAAATAATACAATGATATTACTAACAAACGACGATGGAATCTTTTCAGAAGGTATACGCGCTTTAAGAGAAGCAATTGTTACTAAAGAAAAAGCTATTGTTGTCGCTCCCGATTCTGAACAAAGTGCTGTAGGGCATGCAATCACGATTTCAAATCCCTTACGTGTGAAAGAAACTCATTTTAACGGTGAGTTTTGGGGATATTCAGTGAGTGGCACTCCTGCCGATTGCGTTAAGATTGCAGTGGGCTCGATTTTAGAAGAAACGCCTAAAATGGTGATTTCTGGAATCAATCATGGAGGAAATTTAGGGACTTGTGTCATTTACTCTGGTACTGTTTCGGCGGCGACAGAGGCCGCTATTTTAGGGATCCCATCCATAGCTATCTCTCTCAATGACTTTCAGAATTTAGATTTTTCATTTGCCGCTTCATTCATAGCAAAATTTTATCCACAGGTATTGGCAATGAAGTTACCAAAAGGCATTGTGTTGAATGTCAATGTTCCAGCCGTTCCTGAAAAAGAAATTAAAGGAGTGGTTTTTGCTAAGCAAGGTGGTTTGAAGGTAGAAGACCAATTTGAAAAACGGAACGACCCACGAGGCAACCATTATTATTGGATGTCAGGTGAAGTTGTTCTCGACCTCAGTGAAAAAGGCACCGACGGCGCATACATTTCCCAAAACTACGTCACCGTCACTCCCGTCCATTATGATCTTAC
>CAWVUN010000423.1:0-2282 GCA_963932495.1 uncultured bacterium | reverse complement strand
AAATGGGATGACGCCTTAGTCGGTGCATCACTTAAACCACTTAGCTTCATCATTTGGGTGACGGGAATATCCTTTGGTGCTGAAATCATCCAAAGCTCTATAAAAGCCATAATTTTTGAAGCAATAGCTCCCCTACGTAGCACTTCTATCATTGGAGCTTTGGCATGGTTTGTTATCCGTTTAACCAATCGCATCGAACAGTCGATTCGCAAACAGGGAAAAACCGACCAAACGACTGTTGATGCTTTATCTAAGTTAATCCGGGCTTCCATTGTAATAATTACAGCTCTTGCCCTTTTGCAAACTTTAGGCTTCAGCGTTTCAGGGGTTTTGGCTTTTGGAGGTATTGGAGGTATAGCCATTGGTTTTGCCGCTAAAGATCTACTTGCAAATTTTTTTGGCGGATTGATGATCTACCTAGATCGACCTTTTGCCATAGGGGATTGGATTCGTTCTCCTGACAGGAATATAGAAGGAACAGTAGAGCACATAGGTTGGCGCCTGACTAGAATTAGAACTTTTGATAAACGACCTCTTTATGTTCCCAATGGGGTGTTCGCTAACATCGCTTTAGAAAACCCTCAAAGAATGTCGAACCGTCGAATTTATGAAACAATAGGCGTCCGTTATGAGGATGCTCCTAAAATGGAAAGGATAATTGGAAAAGTAAAAGAAATGTTGTTGTATCATCAAGAAATCGATACAGGAAAAACTTTAATTGTCAACCTAGTGTCATTTGCCCCATCCTCTCTAGACTTTTTTATTTACACCTTTACAAAAACTACTGATTGGGTATATTTCCACGAAGTTAAGCAGGATATTCTTCTCAAAGTCTTAAAGATAATAAAGGACGAGGGAGCCCAAACTGCTTATCCTACTTCTACAATTCACTTTCCCGAAACGAATTTTTTATCTAAATAATGAAAGAGTGATCTCTATTTATTCCTATAGTTCTTTTTATACTTTCTATTATCCAAAATCACCTCTAATGATAAGATATTTTTTTCATACCACTTTTATGGAGTAAATGGCTAATTGATAATGGTGTAAGTTTTTGAAAATAGGAGAGTCAGGGTTTAGTTGACCAAAATATTTATACCTTAGAATTTTTAGAGAATTTAAAAGTCGATATTTCCTCTATCATACTTCCTCCTCGATTCAAGGATAATGCCTACCATGGTTTAAGAGCAAATTGCTATGAAAGAGCGCATAGAGTTAAGCCTAATCCAAATCTAAACCTCGTTAAAGAAGAATCAAACCAAACAAAACCCGTAGAACAAGAACAACCTAAAAAGGATAAGGGTTCGATGTTGAGAGAGGCATTTCAAAAACAAAGAAATAACAATGAAAAAATTAACATCTCCAAGGCTTGTGAAGAAATAGATCTTTCTAGAGAGGCTGTCTATAAGAACAAAAAAGCTAAAAAAGATTTATGAAGACACAAAAAAGATCAAGCTCTCAACTTCCTGATCTTCTCAATCATCACCCAAGGAACCATAAACTTACTTTCCAAACCTACGTCGGAACTTTTCGAGGGAATAAAGTAGCCATTGTATTTTTATTAATTTCAATTGCTTTGTGGTCGTCAATTTATATGGCGAAAAAAGCAGGTGAAAATGTGGGTTAAAAAGCGTCAAAAAACTAACGTATAAAAACTTTAAAATAATTAAATCATTACGAATAAAGAGCTTTCCTGTTCTGGTATATTAATTGCATAACAAATTAATATTTATAAGGAGAGTACTAATGAATTATAAGAACTATCAAATTAATTATTATATTAGGGGTAGAAAAATATTTAACCAAACTGGCGAGGCTGATATTCAAACAATAGAAGCAAATAAAATATTTTTAGAAGAAATGTTTTCAATTTTTCATGAAGATTCGGAAATAGAAATTATTGCCGAATTAGTTTAGGATTTAAATAATTTTAAAACGAAGATATTACCTCTAGATAAAGATAAGTTAGCCAAAATTAAATATATAATTTATTTAAAGTTTTTCAAAAAGAGATAATTAATTAAAGTTAGTCTTTATAAATCCGTTCGATTTGTCTTTTGGATAGAGTAGGTGTGATTGTTCCATCTTTTATAGTTTAATTTCTTGATTCTCGAAGAATGGAGTTATGACCCAGGAATATAAAATAACGATTACCGAACTTTTCAACTAAATCATGCATGGGTTGAATGCCGTATTTTTTGGCAAACTCTCGGCAAGGTTATTGGGGTATATCTTCGATGCGAATGATGAATCAGTCCCGACTCAAAACATTCATTCTTAAT
>CAWVUN010000422.1:0-2287 GCA_963932495.1 uncultured bacterium | reverse complement strand
CTGTTCATTATTTTTGTTGTACTTAGTTTTTTTTTTGCGAAATGAGTAAAAATGTAATTGGAACCATTCCAGAATCTTTATTCTCTAATCGTGGAATTGTAATCGTTCCAACTGAATCATACTCCCGTGCTGATTTTATTTAAAAAATATCTAAGAACGTGGTTCTTATTATAGGGAAAGTGGATTAACTAAACTTTAAAAAATAGTTCACTCTCGCCATTGAAATATTCCAACTAAAAAAGTAGCCATAGCACCTAACCCTGCCATAAGTCCAGACCAACTAATTTTGGATAAACCTTCTGAATCCAAAAACTGGAATCTAGTTACGTATTTAATATCCCATCACTAGCCTGACAGAATTTTAATAACTCAAAGTCCTGCTAATACCTTATCAACTGAGAGTAGTTTACTCTTTACTTCGGCATACTGTAGAATGGATTAGCTTATTTATGTCCCAAACAATAAGTTACTTTTCCACTCTTATAATTTAAAGAAATAGTGGGACACGCGATAGACAACAAATGTCCATGGGTTTTGTCGTGAAATGGGGTCTGATTGAGGCAAACGTTTGAATGTGACGACGGTTACTGAACAAAAACTTCTGGAGCTATAAACCATGTGACGTAAGTTTATATTGGTAGGGTTGTTGATGGCGGTGTTTGCTTTTCTGACTCAGGACAGTTTTGTTGAAGCAGGGAAAAAGTGTAAAAAAGAAAAGGCTGAATTATTACAGATGTAGCAAATTAAAATAGAAAGCTTATGTAATCAGATAATTGTCAAAAACAGCAATTTAACTGAAGGTATTATTTATAACGATAATCGAGAAATTATAAAAAAGCCTTGGGATCCTCACAACACTAAAAACCGTAGATTAGGTGAAGTGCTCAGTTTTTGCGAAAGTGGAGGACAAAATCATCAGGAAGAATTAGAATACAATCTAGATAGATCACTCGCATATTCACCATTGAAAGATCTGCACGAGTTTATTACAACGATCAAAATGCGGGGAGCATTATGTAAAGAAAAAAAAACAAAATCATAAAAGGCTATGTAAACGAGATAAATGATATATGTGACTTTTGGGAAACCGCATGGGAGTATGGATCAAGTGTTTTTTGTATAAATAATCATAATTGCAACGCATCTACTTTGGAAATGAGAGTAGTTGTGTTACCTCCTACTTTAAGATTTTTGAAGTGATATCTTAATAGTATTATCTTTTAAGAATTCATTATTACTTTCAAAGACAAAACAATTTTTATTATTAACACTCACGGATATGCAATCGCCTTCTTTAAACTTGCCTTCTAAAATAAGGGAAGCTAATGGATCTTTAATGTTTTTTTGTATCATCCTTTTCAGAGGTCTTGCCCCATAACCAGGATCGTATCCTTTTTCCGCTAATAACTCTTTCGCTTCGCCGCTCATTTCTAAAGTTATCTTTCGTTCGGCAAGTCTATTTCGAAGCTCTATTAATTGAATATCCACTATATTCTTGATTTGATCTCTTCCCAAATTCCTAAAAATCACACAATCGTCAATTCGGTTTAAGAATTCAGGGCTAAAATGCTTTTTCAATTCCAAGTTAACTCCTTCCCGAACTGCCTCCCATCCCGCTTCTAATGATCCATTTTGCGAAAAACTATTGTCCAACTTTAGACAAGCTTCTTGAATTAAATGACCTGCAAGGTTCGAGGTCATCAAAATTACTGTATTTTTGAAATCGACAGTTTTACCTTGTCCATCAGTAATACGTCCATCGTCAAAAATTTGAAGGAAAACATTAAAAACATCGTGATGAGCTTTCTCTACTTCATCTAATAAAATAACAGAATAAGGTTTTCTTCTAACATGTTCTGTTAGATATCCACCTTCCTCATATCCTATATAGCCAGGAGGTGCTCCTAAAAGGCGAGCGACCGAATGTTTTTCCATAAACTCAGACATATCAATTCTTACCATCGCTTGTTCATCGTCGAATAAAAATTCTGCCAACGTTTTGGCTAATTGAGTTTTCCCAACCCCTGTTGGTCCCAGAAAAAGAAACGTTCCAATCGGTCTATTTGGGTCGTCTAAGCCCGCTCGAGACCTTCGTATTGCATTAGCAACCAAACCAATGGCTTCCTCTTGCCCCACTACTTTTTTCATTAAATGGCATTCCATTTGGATCAAACGATCTTTATCCGATTGAAGCATTTTGTGTAATGGTATACCCGTCCAACGGGAAACTATAAAAGCTATATCTTCTTCCCCAACTTCTTCATTCAATATTTTATTATTTAATTTA
>CAWVUN010000421.1:0-2297 GCA_963932495.1 uncultured bacterium | reverse complement strand
CGTTGCTCGCATCACTCGTGTCTTCAGTAAATTAAATTGCTCAACCGAAAGCGTTTCTACATTCATTGCTGAAGTAATTCGGTCCATTTGGGTCAATTGGATATTGAGGAAAAAAGCCATATAACCCATGAATGAAACGGCAGCAAAATAACCCGTTAACAATAAAGTGGAAATGGTTTTTCTCTCACCCGGAAGTTCGTCTCGAAAAATTTTTTCTTGGCTCATAGTAAGTTTGCAGTCTCTCGCTTAAACCGGTCCGCCAACAAAGGATTATTCCGGGAGTCTTCATATTTAGTGAGTTCTTTGACTAACAACCGATACCTTTGCCGGGCTGAAGGATGCGTGTTGAGAATTGCCGATCGTTGTAATTCTTGAGAGTTGCCAAGAATTTTTAAAAAGTCTTTTAAACCGGATGGGTAGTATCCAGCTCGAACGGCATATTCAACACCCAATCTATCCGATTCATATTCCAGGTCTTTGTCCAATCCATTCGTAAAAATCAAATCTGAAACTTGGTCTATGA
Source organism: uncultured bacterium (assembly GCA_963932495.1). Classification (GTDB taxonomy): domain Bacteria; phylum Nitrospinota; class Nitrospinia; order Nitrospinales; family JAJDAT01; genus JAJDAT01. The sequence goes on along the minus strand of CAWVUN010000421.1, from coordinate 1,774 downwards.
GTTGATTGAATTGGGCCGGATCGTTTTCCATAATCGACATAGTTAAAGCACCAATCCCCTGTAAGGATTTACTACGTTGAATTGTGCCTAAGGCATGTTTGTGGGTGATGTGGGCAATTTCATGCCCCAAAACGCCTGCCAATTGCGCTTCGTTTTGTACCATTCGCAATAAACCGATGCTCAAAAAAACATAGCCGCCTGGTGTTGCGAATGCGTTAGGGACAGGTGAGTTAACGATAGAAAAGTAATAGTCTATATCGGGTCGGTCTGAAACCCTCGCCACCGCTTGTCCTACTAAATTGACGTACTTTAAAATTTTAGGATCGTCGTAAGGACCTTCAAAGCGATTAAAAACCTCAACAGCTAAAGAAGAGCCAATGGTTTTTTCTTCTTTGTATTCGATCGGCTGTAAAGCCTTATAGGTGTTCATAGACTGACGCGCTATGTTAGTGGTTTTTTCATCGATTAAACCTAGAGATTTTCCGACACCAAGTAAGTCGTCACTCGTGTCGGGAGTTACTGTGCCTAAACCTGGGGTGTTGGCGTTTGGAACCATTTTGTTATTTTGTCCAGATGCTGCTCCTGTCGGACCTTCTATAACCTTCTTTGTTTGATCGATCGTGTCCCGAGTTTTTTCGATAGTTTTTGTGCCTTCTTCTATTTTGTCCAGAAAGTCATCCAAGTTAAATGCATGGGATTGAACAATAAAGAAAGCGGAAAAAACAATAACCGATATAATAATAAGACTTCGTCTCATGTAGTGCCTTTGATTTGATAGTTGGATAAGTGTTTGCTAAATCAGGGACCATATTCGCCCAACTTACCTTGTTGAAGAAAGCTTTCGAGTTCTCCAGAACTGATTTTGTAAGCTTCCATGTTATCAATCGCTTCGATATTTTTTCTAGAGATACCTTTGCTCTTGGCGTAGTTTTCAGAAACCGGGCTGAGTCCGCGAATACTTGAAGCCGATGAAGATTCGTTCGCGCTGATTTGGCTTCCCGATAATATGTCGGCAAATCCTCCGCCACCACCGCTTCCAGCAGGAGCTTTTTTAGATAACTTGAATTTAAAAATCCAGCCTTTTTCGCCGTTGTCTAAAGCGACTTTGTAAAACCGTTTTGATTTCACCATCACCGTTACCGCAGTTCCTTTATTTAAGAGGGCTAGTATGGAAGCTTTGACTTTATCCGAAGAACGTATTTTTGTTTTATCGCTTTTAACGTACAACGTTTCGGCTAAAGCAGATATTGGAGCGATTGTTATTAGGAGAAAGATCAGTACATAAAGGAGAGGGGAAATTAGATTTTGAAACCGTCTCATATTTTATTACTCGCGTGAGTTAGAACGTATGTTTTCTTATATAAAAGCTTGGCGTAATCCGCAAAAAAGGTCAACCTTTTTTTCCAACTCATTGAGCTAATATTTACGTTAGTTCAGTGTGAGATAAAAACTTAATTGTTTTGCTTTTTACCTTTCAAATTTAAAAACCTTTTAATATTTCCAAGATTAGAATTAATGCTCTTTATTTATTTTTTAAGTATTACGGTTCGTCTGTTTTTGGAAAATATTTCACAAGTACTTTTTATAATTAAAATATTTATTTTGGGATGAATTGTTCAGAAGAGAATGAGGATGAAGTGATATTCAAACATATTAATATATATATCAGGTTTTTGTCTTATGTTCACATGCAGTTGAGATAAAAACTGCTAAGAATTTTTCTTGATTTCTGGCTATGCTATGCCAAGGCAGATATTTTTTTAGATACTTGTTT
>CAWVUN010000420.1:0-2297 GCA_963932495.1 uncultured bacterium | reverse complement strand
AAAACCGGAGTGGCAGGGTTTATTGTTAGCTCAGACAACAAACCTTCCCACCGTTCGTCTGAGGTCTTTTTCAAACCGTCGAATTTTGAATTTCCTAAAACGCGAATTTTTTCTTGTGCAATACCGAGTTCTTCAAACTTGGAGGCTTCGTGCTTACTTTGGACGCATAAAATATTAAAACAATTGAATATTTCTTGGGAAACAACTTTAAATTTTCCATAAAAGTTAGCGGATTTTTCTGAGATTCTCCCTTGAAATAGAAAAGAAGGAATTTTTAATTTTTTCATGAGAGCTAGTTGCCCAGGCCAGAATCCAGTTTCGGTCAAAATAAAAAGGTCTGGGCGAATTCGGCGCAGAGCTCTTTCCCAAAACGGCCAAAAATCAAGAGGGTGGAAGAATATATTTTCGACAAAGTTTAGTGTACGTTTGGCAGTTTCAAATCCTGCCTCAGTAGCTACTGAGACCACAATTCGAATGTCAGGTCGTTTTTTCTTTAAGGTTTTGAGAAGAGGAACTGCCGACCCCACTTCTCCTACAGATAAAGCAAACAACCAAATAGTTTTAGAGAAAGTTGATTCCCGGCGAGCTGAAAATGGCACTAAGCCAATATGATGAAAAAATCCGTGTGATTTTTTCCTAAAAATGAAAGCAGAGATGGCTAATAGAGGCAAAAAAATGGGTAATGCAATTAGAGAAACGATTTTGAATAAATTTAAAACCATAAAATAGAATGCTTTAAGTTTTAACTTCGAGGAGATAAATTTTTTTTATCGGTTTGTTTATGTCGTTTCTACTTGTTACAAGTTTATAAACTTCATAAAACAAGGGATTAAGTCCTTGACAAAGACGTTTGGATATTTTAAGTTTGCGGTTTAATTCCTGAAATTATGACAGTAATATGACCGATTTCAATATCGGGACACTCTATAGTAACTGCAATTTTTTAAATCACCCAAAATAAATTAAGTACTTTTTTTAAAGGTAAAAACAATGTCAGATCAACCAGATATCATTTACACTAAAGTTGACGAAGCTCCCGAGTTGGCGAGCGGTTCTTTTCTCCCAATTATTCAATCTTTTGCCAAAGTAGCAGGCGTTAATATTGGCACCAAAGATATTTCGCTAGCTGGCAGAATTATTTCGCAGTTTCCCGAGAGACTAAATGATGATCAAAAGCAACCCGATGATTTGTCTTTATTGGGTGAAATTGTATTAGATCCGAACGCTAATGTAATCAAATTGCCAAATATCAGCGCGTCCGTTCCGCAGATAAAAAGTGCTATTGAAGAGTTAAAATCGCAAGGTTATAACCTTCCTGATTATCCCGAAGCACCCAAAAACGAAGAAGAAAAAAGCATTAAGGCTAAATATGATGTCTGCAAGGGGAGCGCGGTGAATCCTGTTTTGAGACAAGGAAATTCGGATCGTAGAGCTGCAACTTCTGTTAAAAACTACGCAAAAAGTAATCCTCATAAAATGGGCTCTTGGTCAAAAGATTCTAAAACAAATGTAGCCCATATGAAGGGTGATGATTTTTTCTCCAATGAGAAAGCAGCGACTATAACAGGAACTAATGCAGGTAAAGGTAAAATTGAATTCGTTGCTGAAGATGGGAGCGTAACCATTTTAAAAGATAGCGTTCAACTTGATGAAGGTGCTGTCGTAGACTCTACAAAGATGAGTGTTAGTTCTTTAAGGCAATGCATCAAAGACGCTATAAAAGATGCAAAAGAACAAGGCGTTTTGTTATCGATGCATATGAAAGCCACCATGATGAAAGTTTCAGATCCAATTATATTTGGTCATGGGGTTACGGTTTTCTTTGAGGACGTTTTCACGAAACATGCAGATACTTTTAATGAATTAGGCATTAACGCCAATAACGGATTAGGCGACGTTTATGCAAAGATCAAAGGTTTGCCAGAAGGTAAGCAAAAAGAAATTGAAGCAGACATTCAAACTTGCATTAAGAACGGGCCTGAACTTGCTATGGTAGATTCAGATAAAGGAATCACCAACTTTCATGTTCCAAGCGATATCATTATTGACGCTTCCATGGCGGCCTCTATTCGAGCCTCTGGCAAAATGTGGGGACCCGATGGCAAAGAGCACGATACTTTAGCCATTATTCCGGACAATAGTTATGCTGGAATTTACCAATCTGCAATCGACTTTTGTAGAGATAATGGAGCTTTTGATCCTACAACAATGGGTACGGTTCCGAATGTAGGACTCATGGCGCAAAAGGCGGAAGAATATGGTTCTCACGATAAGACCTTTGAGGCTTCTGGCAAAGG
>CAWVUN010000419.1:0-2317 GCA_963932495.1 uncultured bacterium | reverse complement strand
TCGCAATGTTACTGATGAAACTTATATCGCTGGTCGATTGCCACACGGGGTTAGATCGGGTGCGCCTTTCATGGCTTTTGGTGGAGTGGAATTTGATTTTTAATCGGTTAAGTTGATGGGTTTTTAAGACAACCCGTTTCTTTAAGCTTAGAAATTGTTTTGAAGCTTTTATCTTAAGTCCTGATTGTGTTTATTACCTCCTCCAAATCAGGACTTAAGAAATCCTATCGGTGATTTTATCTTCAGAAGTAGATAAAATCACCGAATAGGAATTTTTTGTTTTTACGATAAGAATAAAACTTCATTGCAATTTACAAATCTATAGCTTATCTAAAGTCCAGTTTTGCCTTGGCATATTAGATTTATATTGGGAGTTTTACATAGATGATATCAAAAATGTTTCTGCCTAAGCTTTTCTTAATTATTTGCTTTTCATTGATTGTTAGTTTAGGTGGGGTCCAATTTCCGCCTGTGGCATCTGCTGAAAGCACTCCCAATGCCGAATTAAAAATTAAAAAAATGGCTATGATGCTCGCTATCGTATCCAAAGAATATAAGATGGCCGTAAAAGATGGACAGGTGATCAACGAAGTTGAGTATGAGGAAAGCCAAGCTTTTTTGGAAATGGTGAAGGAAAAATTTTCTTCAATTTCAGATCTGTTTAAAAGTCCCACCGATGCCGAAAAAATTAAAAGCAAACTTTCAGAGTTAAAGTCGGGAATCCAACAAAAACTTGAAGTTAAAAAAATGCAGATTCTTTCAAGGTCGATTCAAAACAGTATTTTGGACGAATTTGGGATTAAGATAAAAAAATCTCCAAAAAAGGCAATCTCGTTAAAAGCCGGAGAAGATACATATAAAACTAATTGCCTTCATTGCCATGGAATGACCGGGCAAGCTGACGGCCCAACTGCCTCTGAGTTAGACCCAAAACCAGCTGTATTAGCGGACCCTCAAATCACTGGCAATGCAAATTCTACCCCTTACGATAACTTTGAAGTTATCAATGTAGGAATCGCAAACACATCTATGATTGCCTGGGCGGATGTTCTATCGGAAGAAGAAATTTGGAATGTCGCCTATTATATCCGAACATTTTCCAACAAAGACGTTCAACTTCCAAAAGTTAAAACATTTCTTAGCGAATCTGAAATAAAAAATTCTATTCACGAAACCGTCACTAATATAAGAAAACTCATTAAGGAAAGTTTGGACAACTATGGAGCCTCAAATAAAGAAGGTTCCGCCGATTCCGCTTTCGACGCTTATCTAGTTTATGAAACCTTAGAAGCCGCTTTAATAGCTAAGCAAAAAGATCTCGGTCTTCGATTGCAAGCAAACTTTGGTAGATTACGCGGAGAAATTAAGAGAGACGCTCCAAAGTCTGACCTAGATATTTTATCAGAAAAAATTAGCGCGGATCTCGATTTGGCCACACAGGTCTTCATCAAGCAAGAAGCTGGTAAGGGAATTTTCATTCAAGCCTTTTCTATTATTGTGCGAGAAGGGTTTGAAACGATTTTAATTCTGTCGGCACTTATTACCTTCTTAGTAAAATCCCGCAACGAGAACAAAGTCAAAATTATTTATTTCGGTGCTTTTTTAGGTGTCTTGGCCAGTGTTTTCACCGCTTATATAATTCATGAGATAGTGAATATAACCTCGGCGAATCAAGAGATTATGGAAGGGGCTATTATGCTGCTTGCCGCAGCGATGCTGTTTTATATAAGCTACTGGTTAATTTCCAAAATCGGCGCGGAAAAATTCCAAAAATTTGTCTCGGGTAAACTGCAGGAAGCGGTTAAAACAGGTAGTGTTGCTACGCTCGCCACTCTCGCATTTTTATCGGTTTATCGAGAAGGGTTTGAAACCGTACTTTTTTACGAAGCGCTTTATACCTATTCGGGTGAGGGAACAGGGAGTATTCTTCCCGGTTTTCTAGTGGGCTGTGTCTTTCTTTTTGGCGTGTTTTATTTGATCAATAAAATGGGCGCGAAAATTCCCATCAATTGGTTCTTCGGATTCACCAGCATATTTCTATACTTTATGTCTTTTGTCTTTACCGGAAAAGGACTGCATGCGTTGCAAGTGGGTGGAGGAATTCCCCTAACGGCAATTGATTTTGTGCCTGAAATTCACTGGATGGGTATTTATCCGACTATGGAAACAAGCATCGGCCAAGGAGTTATATTCGCCGCTTTGGTATTTGGCGCCTTATTGACATTAAAAGCTCTGAAGGGAAAAGTGAGCTAAGATTGATATAATATCAATCGCCTTTTGCGGTTTAGGCTGAGGTGGTACTATTTAATTTTTCCGG
>CAWVUN010000418.1:0-2322 GCA_963932495.1 uncultured bacterium | reverse complement strand
AAGCAAGGATACGTTCTTTTGGCAATATTTGCTGTAGTGGCGAGTATGATTTCAGTTTATTTTTATTTGAGAATTATCGTTTTGATGTATTTCCGCGAGAACTCGGAAGACGAATCAGTTGAAATCTCCAGAGGTATGGGAGCTTTAATTGCCTTAAGTTCCGCCACTGTTGTTATGGTGGGGATTTTTCCTTCAGGATTTATACATATGGCCTTATCTTCGATACCGTTTTAAAACGCATTCTCCTTTTCTTCCATAATAATCCCCTCTGTAGTGCTTGGATTGTCTATAATTATCCAACCAAACCCATTCTCCTGCGTTCTAAAACTTTATGCGAAGCGTAATTCTATTTATTTTTATCCTAATCGGTTCCTTCATATCAGCCTGTGAAAGCGAGCCGGAAACTCCTGATCAACAAATCGCTAGGTATTCGTCATATGTTAAAAAAGGAGAAAGCGATTATAAATCCTATTATAAACTTGGCATGTTGTATATGAATCGACAAGAATATGACAAGGCCGCAGATAGTTTTAGGAATGTTATACGTAAAAAAAAGAATTACTTGGACACGGTCGCAAAATACGGGTTGGCTTTTTATTATTTGAAGGAGTATGACAAGGCAGAAACTCAGTTAAAAAAAGCCGTCGCGGTTAATCCAAAAGATGTTGATTCGATAACTGTTTTTGCTACGGTGGCATTGAAAAAAGGAAATAATAAAAGAGCAGTTTCTTTATTTAATATGGCTCTAAAAAGAGACCCAGAACAACTTGATGCAAACAACGGCTTGGCTTTAGCCTATGACAGGATGGGGCAAACATTAAAAGCTGCAAAAATTTGGGAGAGCCTAATTAAAATAAATCCAAACTTTATCGAAGCGAGAAATAATTTAGGCGTTGCTTACCAAAAAATGGGAAAGTTAGAAGAAGCTTTGGATGAGTACGACGAAATTATAAAAATAGATTCGCAGTACCAAAATGGTGTGGTCAATAAAGGCATAGTTCTGGCAAAAATGGAAGAATATGATAAAGCAATATCAACATTGAGAGTGGCTTTAGAAATTAACTACGAAGTTCCCAAACCTCATGCAGTTTTAGGTTGGGTTTACGAGAAAACCAAGGATTATCGTAAAGCAATGAATTCTTTGAATGAAGCGGTTCGGTTGAATCCAAAAGATGAAAAAAGCTACCAAGCTTTAGGTAAGGTCTACGCAGAACTTAAAATGTTTTCGTTAGCGATAGCAGCTTATAAAAAGGTAATTGCAATGAATCCGCGTAATAAATTCGCTTATTTTAGTTTAGGTAAGCTATATCATGTGAAACAAGCTGGAAAAAATGCGGTTTTGAATTCAATTTGGGCAGAGAAACTGTTTCGGGAAGCTAAACAAACTGAAATCGCGGATAAAGCCGCTGCAAATCTCAAAGAGTATTACAAAATATACAAACTAAAACCAGAGAGTTTTGCCACATTCACTAAAGGACAAACTCTTCCAGCCTCATCAGGTCCATCTAATAGAGCCACTCCTTAAAAAGAGATTATTTTTCTAAAAGGAAAGTAACGGGCCCGTCATTTTGGATATCAACTAACATATCTGCGGCGAAAACGCCTGTTTTTATCTTAACGCCAGTTTGTCTAAGGCGGTTTATAAAAAATTCGTACAATGATTCAGCTTCTTTAGGAGGAGCGGCATTGTCAAAACCGGGTCTTCGGCCTTTCGAGCAATCGCCAGCAAGAGTGAATTGGGAAACAGCAAGAACTTCTCCGTCTATATCCAAACAGGATAGATTCATTTTCCCTTTTTCATCGGAAAAAATACGAAGATTAACTATTTTATCTACAAGGAAAATAGCTTGATCCTGTGTGTCACCTTTTTCAATACCAATTAAAACCGTAAAACCTTTGCCTATTTTAGAAGTCTGTTCCCCGTTGATGGTGACAGACGAGGATAGGACTCTCTGAATGACTAGTTTCACTATCGAGCTCGGAACATACGAGAATTTGATCCACCAGGCCCCACTCGCGCTTTGACGGGCTTGTAGCACCTAGGGCAACGTCCTTCATAGGCGGTTTTATCTTTATTGAGGTAAATTCTTTGATAAACATTACAACATTCAAACATGACACCGAGGAATTTTTTGGTCTCCATTTTTAATATTCCCATTAATATGAGAGGTATAAAGGTGAGTTAAAAGTCTAGAGTTCCTTTTTTTATTTTACTAATGGAATTTCGAATATCAAGCTTTAGAGATTATAAAGAGTTGTTTAAATTTTTCTAAAAAGAATTTTAACAAAATTTAATTATTTGTAAAAAGTAAAATCTTTGAA
>CAWVUN010000417.1:0-2339 GCA_963932495.1 uncultured bacterium | reverse complement strand
GAACTATCGGGAAAAAAAATTGGAATTATAGGTTGTGGCAACGTCGGCCGCGAAGTTATCAGGTTGTTAAAACCATTTAAAACTAAAATAATGGTTAACGATATCCTCGATGTTTCAGAGTTTTGCGGAGAAAATAAAACTCAAAATACTAGCTTTGAAAATATCGTAGATTCAGCAGATATAATATCTCTTCACATTCCGCTTACTAAAATCACTAGAAATCTTATCAACACAACCATTTTTGAAAAAATGAAGTCAACAGCATTTCTCATTAATACCAGCAGAGGTGAAGTTGTCGATCAACTTGCCTTAAAAAAAGCCTTAAAAACAAAACGAATCGCGGGAGCAGCATTAGACGTATTTAATCCCGAGCCTCCTGACGATTTTGAATTACTATCGTTAGAAAACTTAACAGGAACACCTCACATTGGAGGTAACGCTCATGAAGCAGTAAAAGCAATGGGAAAGTCTGCGATTGATCACCTTATCAATTTTTTTAATTCAACAAATAGAAGTAACTCACCTACTCCAGAATGGTAAACTTAAAATCATACTATCCAGTCAATGTTTTAGCTTTCGCCGTTGCCCTTTTCTCTTCCTTATCTCTATTTTATTATTTCCGATTTGACTATATTCTAGATAAAAAATTGATATTAAATCTGAAATAATAAAGAAAGTATTAGCATAGCAATTAATAGAAAAAGCTAAATCAACAGCTAAATCTTTGACCCAAGAACTAGTAAACCTTCTTTACAATCTAAATACGGAAAGTGTTTTTTATATATTACGAACGATAAAAAAAGACTCTCACATAAAAACTACCCAGGTATTTGACAAAGACGGAAAGCTAATTAATGACGGGACGGATAAGCTACTAAGCTCTAATCAATTATTATCTTCGTTGATTGTTAGCGATATATCTAAACTAAATGCTCGTAAATATTTGGTGATCGGAAACGAGATTATCATTACGTGTCCCATTTTTTTAGAAACTGACAAGTTAGGTTTTTTGAAGTTCAAATACTCTCTAGAATTCATACCCTCAGATGTTCAAGATATTGAAATAATAATTTCAAGCTTAAGTTCTCAAGCAAAAGAGAATACTCTTCAAGCCATCTTTTTTTTCGCAATTATCTTTTTGCCTGTAAGTTTTGCTATAGCTCTAGCCTTATCAAATCAGTTGACAAAACCTATTCTTGAGCTTTCTGTAATCGCTGAAAAATTTGGAATAGGACAAGACAACTTCATATTTCCAAAAAAAATTTTGACGAGATAGGAAAACTGGTCGCTACCTTTATTGGGGTGCTCTAAAAGAGAAAAAAAGAGGAGGTGGGTTCATGACGAAAGGAAGAATTAAACGCCCTAAATAAAATTAAAGCTTTTGTGCTAAAAGATTTATCTTAAGAATTTTCTGTAAGAGCTCTTCAGGGTCTTTGGCAATAACGCGAATCATTTCTTCTTTCCCGTAACCGCCAAGATCAAAAATGATGTCTGGCACGCTTCCAAAATCTCGAATTGCACGGTCAGTTCCCCATTCAAGCGAAGAGCCCTCAAGAGCTTTAACTTTTTTAGGTTCATTGGCTCGATCAAAAGAAGCTATTTTATATTTCAATTTTTTGCAAATATTTAAGAGGGCATCAGTGTATTTGATGTTCATCACTGCTCTTTTCTCTGGATTATGCGCCATGACGGTTAAGACAATATCCGCAACATGGCGCGACCCTCCAAACATTGGCGGCGAAATGGTAAAAGCATCTCCCCCATTTTTAACTATCCTACCCGGAATTCCGATAACATCATTTAACGCCTGGGCGTTGTTAATGGCTAAGCCTAAATTTGATTGCACTTCAGGGATTAAACGGCCAATTTTATTTTCTTTCAATACCTGAACAACTTGTAGGGCTTTTTGCATGAGTTTGTGTTTTTCAGATTCTGCATACAATCGATTCAATGGCTCTATAATTGGATCGCCTTTTCCAGGCACAATCAAACTATGGATAGACTCAACAATAAATGCTTTCGCATTTTCAACAGCAGACAATAAACTCAATCCTTGAGCAAGCCCTGCAGTAATTGCCGCAGACAAAATGCACCCCGTACCATGAATATTACCCTTGATCAATTTTTGGGAGGGAAAAGTTGTCCCTTTATTTCCGTCAAAAAGAAAATCGTCGGCGTTTTTTGCCCCATGTCCACCTTTAATCAAAACAGCTTTTACACCAAACTTTAAAATTGCTTTAGCCGCTCGCAATTTATCTGAGTTAGTTCTAATCTTGATTCCAGAAAGAACTTCCGTTTCAGGTAAATTAGGAGTTACTAATAAAGCTAAAGGCAAAAGG
>CAWVUN010000416.1:0-2344 GCA_963932495.1 uncultured bacterium | reverse complement strand
ATTCTGGGGTGTGGCGGCACAGGCACCGATATTTTTGATTTGATCGATGATATTAACGAAGTAAAGCCTACATTTAATTGCCTTGGTTTTTTAGACGATGATTCTAGCCGATGGGGAAAAGAAATTTGCGGAGTTCCTGTTTTAGGGCCTCTAATAAAAGCGTTGGAGTTAAAAGAGGTTTCTTTTTTAAATGGCTTAGGGAGTCAGTCTAATCATTGGAAAACTGAGAGAATAATTTCCGAATTAGGAATTCAATTCGACCAGTTTGAAACAATTGTTCATCCGATGAGCAAGGTTTCAAAAAAAAGTTTTCTGGGCTTTGGAGTCATTGTTTATCCACATGTGTTCATTGGGCCTAATGTAAAGATTGGAAATTTATCTACTATTCTTGCAAATTCTACAATCAACCACGATTCTGTATTAGAAGAGTTCGCCATAGTGTGCAGTAATGTTGCTGTGTCTGGAGCTGTCAAAGTTGGTAAATCTTGTTATTTGGGAGCGGGGAGTTCTATTAGGCAAAATGTAACTATTGGAGAACGAAGTCTATTAGGTATAGGAAGCGTTGTTCTTAATAATGTGATGCCGGATAGTGTTTGCAAAGGTAACCCCGCTGTTTTTTTACGCGCAAACTGTGTATAACTTTTTTATTCCGTTTTCTATTAGAAGTAGCGGTAGATTTAGTTTTTTCTTATAGTTCTAAGCGTTTTATTCCTTCAGTTAGAAAAATTGGAAAATCAAAATAATAAAAATATAAATCTCACTGTCGTTATCATGGCTTACAACGAAGAGTCCACAATCAGAGAGGTTTATCAGGAAGTCCAGAATTCTTTAAGAGATATCGGCGGAAAGAATGAAATAATTGTAGTCGACGATGGAAGTTCAGATGGGACCAAAGAAGCCATAAGTATGATGATTGAGGACTCGATTAATGATAGAGCAATTAGCTATTCGTCAAATAGAGGATTAGGGAGTGTTTATAGAACGGGATTTGATGAGGCAAAAGGTAAATTTGTTACTTTTTTCCCAGCGGACGGACAATTCCCCGCATCTGAAATTAAGGATTTTTATAAATTAAACCTTGGAGCCGACTTAGTTCTCGGGTATCTCCCACAATTAAAACGTTCTGTTGTGAGTATAATTTTATCTAAGATTGAAAGATTAATGTACAAATTTCTTTTGGGGCCAATGCCTAGATTTCAAGGGTTATTTATGTTTAGGAGAGAAATCCTTGAAAGGTTTGAGTTGGTTTCTGAAGGAAGAGGTTGGGGAGTTGTTATGGAATTCATCATTCGCGTTTCAAGAAATGGAGGCGTTATAAAGAGTTTGCCAGGAACTACGTATCCGCGGAAAGTAGGGAAATCCAAGGTAAATAACTTGGAAACTATGTGGTCGAATTTGAAGCAAATTTTTTATTTGCGGAAAGTTCTTTAATAGTTCACTCGCCAATTACCCGCGAAACTATAATTTCCATTAACTTGATAGGTTTCAAATCAGGAGTCGAGCCCAAACTGAATGAAGAAAGTTCTCTTTTTTTGTGGAGAGCTTTTATGGAGAGTTTATGGCGACCTTTTTTAATATCAATATTTTTTAGAGTTGTCCAGCCTGAGCGACTTGGTAAAAGACGCTCTCCTACCAGTAAATTGTTTATATAAAACTCAAGTTTTTGAGTCCATATTGAAGGACCAAACTTTTTAGCAAGCTTTACGCTAATGTTGTATTGGCTAGTCTTGTCTATTTTAATAAAATAATTGAGGGTTTGATCAGGAGTGTTTAAAAGTTTGTTCTGAATACTAAAACTTTGATCTCTCCAAAGAACTCGTTGACCTAATTGTGTAGTAACTTTTTCCTTTTTGGAGAAGGGGTGAGTTGTGGAATTGATAACCTCAAATATGAGGCCAGTTGCCGCAACTATGATAGAGAGAGATAAGAGTAGCCAACGTAGAATATTATTTTGAGGTAGTAGTGTTTGCTCCCCACTTTTTGTATTTTGATTGGAAACAGTATCTTTAAAATTGAATAAATATTCGAAAACTAAAAAGAGGCTGTATGAAAAGTAAATGATTAATAAAGGAAGAATTATACCTCTGTATCGAGCATATGAATAAATGACTACAGTGTGAAAAAGAAAGTGATAGAGAAAAGGAATAACTAAAATGACTTTATATTGCCAGTTGATTCTTTTGGAAAAAACTAGTCCTACCAGCCCTAGAAGTATTATTGGAATATAGAATAATTGCAGCGAGCTTGCAAAAAAAGAATTTTGGTTGAGTAGAAAGGGATCGAGAAAAATGGAATTGTGTCCAAGAAAATAAGCCCGTATTTCGTAGAAAAATTTCATAATGAT
>CAWVUN010000415.1:0-2344 GCA_963932495.1 uncultured bacterium | reverse complement strand
TCACCTTTTTGCGCCACTCGAAATATTTTTCGATGAGTGATGTCCTCGACAATTCGGGAGGAAAAATATTCTCCCAAAATGGGGACTCTTCCATCTTCGTCCACCAAATCAATAACCGCGACTTTATTAATTTCATATTCGCTCACATTCTGTGTCAATTTACTCATCAATTTGCGAGCTTTATCGCGATAGTACCCTGAATCGCTCTGAATTTTAAGAGCCTTTGCCAAAAAATCTGATGGAGCTATATACAGTTCGCACCCTGTAATAAAAATTACTACAATTAAGAAAATCGAAAGCTTGTTTTTCATGGATAGAAACTCGATAAAGTTAAAATTAATCTTTACCGGGGTAAATGCAAATTCAATGCCTTAAAATATTTGCAGAGCTTTTCTACTCTATTTAGGATTTCCACTCTGCCAATAAACCTTTATCCAATCAATTAAATAAACTTGTAACCGCAAATAAAAAAATTAAAAGGGGGAAAAAATTACCAGGTATCTAGCCAATTTTTTGACTATTTACGTTCAATTATCATTTTTTTGGCGGTTTCTTTAGGGGGGTCATAGGTCAATTAAAAAATACAATGGCTCCTTTACCTAATTCGCTTCGGAATTGCATACTTCCACCATGCTTCTCCACGATTGCATGACGAACAGACAATCCTAAACCAGTTCCTTTTCCTTCAGGTTTAGTAGTGAAAAGAGGTTCAAAAATTTTGTCCATAGCGTCTTTGGATATTCCTACACTTTTGTCAACAAACTCTAATCTAACGAAAGGAAACTCCAATAACTTATCATTAACATATCCTGCCCGATTTAATCTTCTTTCACTTTTTTCGTCATGTTGATTATCCCGACTTTGAATATAACTTGTGCGAACAACTAAAGTTCCTCCATCGGGCATTGCATGTCTAGCATTATTGAAAATATTTAGAAAATTTGGCGCATACGATAGGAGTCGATATTTACTTTAGGTAAAATAGAATCGAAGTCTCTAACAACACCAATGTTTTACAAACTCATTTCTTTTTCAACGATTGATAAAATAGATTCTAGCTCTTGGTCAATACTAGCCATTGACAAATCCATATCGCCCTTCCAGGAAAACTTGACTAAGCCATTAACAATTTTCTTAATGCCCAAAATTTCTTCATTAGAAGATAGATCTTATTGTAAATCTTGCTCTCCTTCTCTTTTCATTTTAAGGACTTGCAGATACCTAGAAATGATATTCAAAGGGTTTAAAATTTCATGGCAAATAGCGGCAGCTAATCGCCTAATACTCGCCATCTTCTCAGATACCAAAATCTGGTTTTGTACTGTTTCGAGCTTAGAAATCGACTTTTTCAACTCTTCATGAGCTTGAATTAAGTCTAAATGGGAATGTTTTAACTCTTTTTCTGCGCGACGCCGCTGCCCTTCCTATTTACTTAAGTTGAGTGAATAACAAACGGAATGAAAAAATTGCTCAGAGGAAAGACTTGATTTAGCTAGGTAATCTGTAGTGCCAAATTTAAAAGCTTGAACGGCTATATCTTTATCTCCACGACCCGTCAAAAATACCACTGGAGTGATTACATCCAGCTCTCGCATTTTCTTTAACAAGTCCAACCCCTAAACGGAACCTAAGCCATAATCAAAAATACAAATATCGTTATTCTTCTCACCTTCCAGTAAATAAGATAGCGGCTCTGGAGAACAAACATGATTTATCGTCATGTTCAAATTCAAAAAATTTTTCTTCAGTAACTCCTTAATTAAGAAGACATCGTCTTCGTCGTCCTCCACTATCAAAACTCTTAAGGAGACAACATTCAGATCCAATGGATAGATATTCGACCAACAATTAAATAAAGGTTAAAACCCAATCTAAGTTTTCTGAGAGGAAATAATTATTGGAATGATGATATATATTACCCAATAAATCCAACCGATTTTTCTCAAATTAAGTTTTATGAATTGAAAAAAAGTTGTTATGACAGAAATAACAACTGTCTCTAAATAAAATTTGAATATTGAGATAGTTTTGAAATAGCACTTTATTTCTTAAAACGAACATTCACTTAGGTGATGATATTTTTTTATTTACTTTTGGAGAAGAAGTCAAACCGAATTCACTATTAATTTCAAAAGTTTAGTAATTATAAACCTCTCCATAAAACGATATTATATAAGTCTATAGAGAGAAATGTTGTAACTCTTTGATGCAAATGCAAAACATATGTACATAAAACCAGGCATTAAAATAAGCTTAAAAGAATTCTCTTAAAAACTCCAAAACCTTCTTGTATTTCCCATAAGAAACTATTATGTTGAGCCTCTACGAACTACCCTTTCAACTA
>CAWVUN010000414.1:0-2356 GCA_963932495.1 uncultured bacterium | reverse complement strand
CGTTCTTGGATTGCCGGTAACGGGAGTTAAAGAAGCGGCAGATTCTCCAAATAAATTGTTGCCTTCAGCTGATAATTCTGCAGAATTGGAAAATGAAGCTAATTCGATTTGGCCTAAGTTTTGGCTTCGATCGTCAATTACAGAGGAAACTTCGCCAGTTTGTGAAATTGAAATATTCTTAGCGTTTGCCGGGATTTGGATTTCTGGAGTTAACGGTTTACCGTTACTGTTAGTTAATCGACCGTTTGCATCTTGTTTAAAGCTCCCGCCGTGAGAAAAATAATTTCCTTCAGCAGAGTTAGTTATTTGAAATAATCCGTTTCCAGATATAGCTAAATCGAGTGGATTAGATGTTGAAACTAGGGAGTCCTGAGAGCTGGACCTAGTGATAGATGAAACTTTTGAACCGCCAGATTCTATTGAAACCGATTCTGCGCGAGAAGCCTTAAATCCTGGCGTTTGAACATTAGCGATATTATTCGCACCAGTTTCGATTTTTTTGGATGCTGTTTTAAAACCTGATAAAGCGTTCGACAAACCGTTTATCATTTTAACCCTCTAAATAATCCGTTATTACTTCTATTTTAACGTTTTCTCAAAATATTAACATTATTTTTTTAAGGTTAATATTTTGAGTTGTGGACTAAGAAAGCTTCTCGAGATAATTTCCAAAAAAATAAATAAAGTTGATTTTACTGGTTGGAATTTATCTGTTTTAATAAAAACTCGATGGGGCTTTAAGTTTCTCCAGTAAGTCCAAAAGAAACTGGAGGAACTAATTTAATAGGTGATAGTTCCCTGATCAATGCAATTTCGTCGCAATTATGCCTTTTAGAACAACCCATGCAATCTTCCCAAACTTTTAAAGGTAATGCTCCTT
Organism: uncultured bacterium; assembly: GCA_963932495.1. Lineage (GTDB taxonomy): Bacteria > Nitrospinota > Nitrospinia > Nitrospinales > JAJDAT01 > JAJDAT01. The sequence continues at coordinate 1,476 of CAWVUN010000414.1, read as the reverse complement.
TGTCTATTATCTTAAATCCTAATCTTTCGAAAAGGGGAGCCACGTAAGTTAGAACGAAAATCTTTTCCATTTGGGCATTTTTGGCTTGCTTAATACACCCTCTTACCAATTTAGCTCCAATTCTTTTTCGATATTTATCCGAGCGGACGGCAAGCGAGCGGATTTCTGCTAATAAATCCCAACCAAACTTAAGTGCTGCGGTTCCGACAATTTCCCCATCTTCTTCAAAGACATAAAATTCGTTAATATTTTCCCTAATATTGTCGGGAGTCCGAGGAAGCATCAACGTTTGTTGAGCGTACTGATCAATCAGATCAAATACTGAATCGATATCTTTTTCAATCGCCTTGCGAAACATTTTGTATTTGTTTTATATAAGTTTTTCTGAAGGAATTTTGTCTTTATTATAAATCCTGGAATAAGCGACGGACTGGTTTCCGCCATTTTCAGTGGCTTTGGTCAATCCTTTTAACGCATTTTGGATTAGGTCAGTCCAGGTTTTTACTGAAGCGTTTGGAAACATAGATATTCCAAAACTAGCAGTTATTGACTCCATTTTTGGGATGCTGAATTCTTCAGCTTCGATACGTCTTCTAATACGTTCTGCAATTTGGTTTCCGCTTTCCAAAGAAGCTTCAGGAAGAATAAAAAAGAATTTTCGTTCATCGTAATGCAAAACTATGTCCATAGACCGACACGTTTCGCTTAAAATGGGAGTCAATTCTTCAAATAGCTTTCTGGAAGTAAGGTCAGTATCATCGAGGTTGTCAAAATAGTCAATGCTCATAATGATACAAGTTAAAAAATTACGATAACGTTTACTACGTTCGAATTCTCTGGAAAGTGCTATTTCTAGGTAAGTTCTGTCGTAAAACCCAGTTATTGGGTTTTTATAAGATAATTCTTTCAATCGATCCCATAAGAAAATATTTTCTAAAGCGACCGCAAGTTTTCCAGCCATTTTTAGCAAAAAACCAGAATCCAATTCTTCATAAAAATGAAAAGAATTTTCGCTTCCTAAAGCTAAAAATCCGGATAGCTCACTTCGAATAAATATGGGGATTAAAGCCTCGGATCGAATTCGAACTCGATCGCGGGCAGAACAAAAACCCCTCGAATCTCCGTCAATTTCGCTTCTCAATTGAGGTTCGTCATTGTCTCCAAACCATGCTTCTAATATATCTCTTTCGACAAATCGGAAACTGCAATCAATAGGCTCAGGATATCTCTCGTCGATTCCTAAGTTGGAAGAATCGCTTAAATCGCTAGCTAACCATACGGCTACGAATTGAATTTCAAACCGTTCCACAATTTCTTTTTTCAGCTGAGTCAACATTGCAGGGAGATCTGAACTAGATAAAGCTAACTTTTCAATTTCATATAAATGATCATGGATGACCTCATTTTTGTGTGCGATTTCAATAAACCACTCAAGTTTCCCTTTGTAATGTTCTCTGTCGTCGCGAATGGTTTGGA
>CAWVUN010000413.1:0-2357 GCA_963932495.1 uncultured bacterium | reverse complement strand
AGTGCCGTGAAAACTTTAGAGAGTTTTTAAAAAATGGAGCAAAAGTAAAAGTTAAGCCTAAGGTTTATAATGAAGAAACGATGCAAGGAGAAAATTTTGACGACTTTGTAGAAGATTGTCGTAGCGATTATTTAGACTATTTTAAAACCATTCCAAGAGTAAAAAAGAGAAGGACTTAGTCATGAGTTTTCTAAACATAAAGAGAGATGGATTTAAGACAATCACTTCGTTTATATGCTTTGTTCTTTTGGGGAGCGCGATTGGATGCGCTCACCCTATTTCAGAAGGTTTACGTAAAAGTATTGATTCTGGTTTGAAGTTTTCTGTCGTTACCGAGAATCTCTCCCAATTGACCAATAAAAACGTCATGTTTGGCGGTGTTATTGTGGAAACCCGAAATTATCCCGACAAAACCGAAATCGAAGTGATTCAAAAACACCTGGATTATTTTGGGTATCCCAGTCGTGGCGATGAAACCGAAGGCCGATTTGTTTTTGTTAAAGATGGGTTCCTTGAACCGGAAATTTATTCCAAAGGGCGATACGTAACGGGAGCAGGTAAATTAAAAGGCAGTAAAAATGGAAAGATTGATAACCGCGAAATGAAATTACCAGTTATTGAGGTAGCCGAATTGCGTTTGTGGGAAGATTTTTCTAAAACTCCTTATTTCTATTCTAACCCTTATTCTTACGGCCCTTACGGTGGACCGTTTTTTTCTTATCGAAGAGGATTTGGTAGGTTTGGGCATCCCTATTGGTGATTCGTAATGTTTAAAAAGAAAAAGAAATGGCCTATGGTTAAGTTGGCTTTGCCTATGATAGCGTTGGTTTTTCTTTGCTTTGGGTGTGTGCTCCCGGTATTTCCAACTCGGTGTTGGAAGCGGTAGACAAGAGCGTTTCTAATGAGGAATTTTTTAAAACTCCAGAAAAATTTGTAGGAAAGTCGGTTTTATTGGGAGGAACTACGATCCAGTTTGAAAGCAGGGAAAACCGTTTGATTGTGTTGCAATCCTTGTTAGACATTCGATTCAGCCCTATGGAAAGCGACGCTACGTTGGGCCGGTTTTTGGTTGTATTAGATACTCCAATTAAAGATGAAAAGCTTGTGAAAGGTGCCAAAATATCAATTTTTGGAAAAGTCGAAGGGAAAAAAAGACTTCCACTGCAAGCGAGGTATTACTATTATTTGGTTGTAAGAGCTGTTGAATATCATGTTTGGCTTGAAACTGAGCCTTGGGGTTATCGAGGATTGAATTTTGGGTTTGGGGTAAGCGGATCCTTTTAACCGATATGAGCGATTTCCCCACTGTCAAAAAGTAGCGTTTCTCCTTCTTTTAAAATAAGTTCTAGTTTTCCTTCGGCAGTCAAACGGGAAGCGGTCCCTGTATGAACGATACCTCCTCTAACTAACGTTATTTTTTTCCCGAACATATCCGTTTGATCCGCCCATTGCTGTGCGATCATTTTGACCCCTCCACTCAAAAAATCTGTATACACATTATCCAAAGATTGAATTAAAGAGACTATCAGGCTTTTCCGATCGACAGAAGCCTCGTTTTCAAGTAGAAGTGACGTGGCTGTTTTCTTTAACATATCGGGGAAATGATGGGCTTTTTGGTTTACGTTGATTCCTATGCCAATGACAACGCTAAGCGGATTATCTCCGCAAAGTTCGCATAGGACTCCTGACACTTTTTTCTGGTTGATTAGAATGTCGTTAGGCCATTTTAAACTGATTGAAGATTGACTGAATTCCTGAATAGCTAGGGCTGTGGCTAGACCTGCCGCAAGAGTGATCGGTGGAAATAATTCTGGTTCTATTTTAGGTGCGATTAAAGCAGATAGATAGATACCTGTTCCTTTTGGAGAATGCCAGTTTCTTCCTAGACGACCTCGGCCTTGTGTCTGAGAGTCGGCGACCACCACCAATCCTTCCTTTTTAGTGAGGCGTTTTTTTATTTCGTCATTGGTGGAATCCACTTCGTCAAAAACTAAAATTTCGCTCCCGATAATGCGGATATTAAGATTATTTGTTAGTTTCTCAGGAGTAATTTGTGACATGATTGCTATTTCATATAAAGAGTTTTAACGTATAATAATTTTTAGCTTAACCAGTTAGGTTCGTTGGAATCAGCGATGGGGCTGAACTATTATATAAAGAGATTTCTAAAATTTAAAAATCGCCCGTCGAAAGAGATTTATTCGAATGAATAAGTCATGTGTCTGTAATTTAAACTTTTAGAAGCTCCCTTTAACGCTAGCCAATAAACTATGCTTTGATGAATTTTTTTAAGAGGTCCGCTCTTTATATTTACTATAGGTTTGTCCGGTCAAAGAGTTCCTCTGAGATCATGGCTC
>CAWVUN010000412.1:0-2363 GCA_963932495.1 uncultured bacterium | reverse complement strand
AAAACAGTGCATGAAAAACTTAAAGTTTAGCGACGAAGTTTTTCCACCTAAAACAATGATCGGACACATTGGGGGGTTTAAGAATAAGTTCATATTGCCTGAAGATTTAGACTTATCCGGATTTTCATTCGACACTAAATTAAAAGCTGGAGAACTGTATCCGCATTATCAAAATGCATTGCGAGATAATAACGCCTTAGATTTTGACGATCTACTAATTCTTACTGTTCAACTTTTCGAAAAAGATGAACCAACCAGAGACTACTACAATAATCGGTTTAGTCATATATTAGTAGACGAATTCCAAGATACTAACGCCGCTCAATATCGATTAGTCAAAATATTAACGAGAAAGAATCAAAATGTTTGCGTAGTAGGAGATGACGATCAAAGTATTTATAGGTGGAGGGGGGCAAACATTGAGAATATTTTTAATTTTGAAAAAGATTTTCCCGGCGCGAAAGTAGTAAAACTAGAGGAAAATTATCGATCGACCAAAACCATATTAAAAGCGGCGGGGGAAGTTGTAAAAGAAAACCTTCAAAGAAAGCCAAAAACTCTTTGGACTCAAAACGAAGTGGGAGACCCCATTCAATACATCAGGGCGGAAGATGAAACTGACGAAGCTGAAACTGTTTGCGACTTTATCAAAAAAATTAATGAAGAAGATGGAAGTTCTTTAAGCAATGTAGCAATTCTATATAGGACCAACGCTCAATCCCGAGCTGCTGAGGATGTTTTACGCAAGCTCCAGCTACCTTACCAGGTTGTTGGAGGATTGAAGTTCTACGAGCGAAAGGAAATTAAAGATATTTTAGCTTACCTAAAGCTAGTCATTAATCCAGACGACTCTGTTTCTTTAAAGAGAGTAATAAACATCCCAGCAAGAGGTATTGGGAAAACTTCTTTGGAAAAAGTGGACGCTTGGAGCCTACAAAATGGAAAATCTTTTCTAGAAGGCTTAAAAAATGTTCAAAGCGAAAAGATTGTTTCATCCGGTATAGCTAGCAAAATCAATCAATTTGTCTCAATGGTTGAGCGTCTAAAGTCTATCTATGAAGACTCTCCGGGAGGAGATTTCTTGCGAGCTGCATTAGAGAATACGGGCTACGTCGCAATGTTGGAAAAAGAAGCCACGCCTGAAAACCGAAGCAGATTAGAAAACTTAAAAGAACTTTGCTCAGCAGTTGATCTATTCATAGAAAAAGAAAAGAATGGCACTTTAAAAGACTTTTTAGACCAAACCTCTCTAGCTGCAGATATTGATAACTTTGACGACGAGAGGGGATGTGTTCATCTAATGACCTTGCATACTTGTAAGGGGCTGGAATTCGAATTTGTATTCATCATCGGAGTGGAAAATAGAATTCTGCCACATGTCAACTCTATGGGAAGCTCGGAAGAATATGAGGAAGAAAGACGACTTTGCTATGTTGGGTTTACTCGTGCGAGAAAAAAATTATGGATCAGCAATGCTAAAAAACGCCGATTATTTGGAGGAGTTTCAAGCAATCAACCCTCAGAGTTCATCGATTCGATCTCCTTCGATTTGATTCAAAAAATTCCAGGGTTAGCTAGCTCTCATTCCTCTTGGAACTCTAGTACAAGTTCATCATATACCGAAACAGCTTCACCAGAAAGATCTACTTCCAAAAAACCCGACAAGCTCTATCCCATAGGAGCTAAAGTTATTCACCCAAAATTTGGTCACGGTGTAATCATAAAACGAGAAGGTAACGATGACAACTTAACCGTCGTTATATTTTTTAGTAAAGGAGCAGGTAAAAAAACTCTCTCCGTGAATCACGCTAACCTTATAGTCGTTTAAAGCAATGAACTAAATTTAATAGGTTCATTACTATTTCCTAATCCATTAAAAGCTTGATCGACTTTTTTAACTAACTCTTTCTGATTTAAAAGTTCATTTATATCAAAAACGCCTCTGAACTTGTAAGATGTCTATATTCCCTTAAGAGCTTGAGCCTTGAAAATAAGGACTTTGCAACAACTTCTGTCCCTTTTTCGTTTAAATGTCGGTCTGTAGAAGAAACTATTAGTGAAGCGGCATTTAATCCTCTAAAACCTTCATCGTATAAATTCAAACACTCAATTCCCCTTTATTTACAATATGTGTTTACTTTATTATGTGCGATTTTTAAAGGGTAATTATTACCAAGTTTGTATAACAACGGGATGGTTGTTAACACAAAGTGGATATTCTTTATTTGTGCGGACATGAGGATTGTGTCTAGATATACTTCTTCTATATCCCATACGCGATACTCAAACCTCCTATTAATGCAATCTGCATATCTAGGCTTACGTTTAAGTTTTTCCAAGAGCCGATTCAACCTAAATTCAAC
>CAWVUN010000411.1:0-2365 GCA_963932495.1 uncultured bacterium | reverse complement strand
CTGGGTAAATTTTTTCACGAAGTCCCTTTTATTTTGGGCGGAGATTTAAATCAATCTATTGAACATTTAAAATTAGCCGTTCAGTTTGGCCCAGAATACTCGGATAATTATTATTATCTCTCAGAATCACTAATGGAAGCTGGAGATTACCAAACGGCAAAATCGGTTTTACTTGCGTATCTAGAAAAAAGCGAGGACGAAACAGACGCTTCCAAAAAAAGAGAACGCGCGAAAGATTTTCTTCAACAGATTGAAACCATTAACTTGCATTAATCTATCTATGCTTAAAGAATTACGCATTTCCAACATCGCCATAATTGATAAATTGCAAGTTGAGTTTCGCGAAGGTCTTAATGTTCTTACTGGAGAGACTGGAGCGGGAAAATCAATTATCATCGACGCGCTCAATCTCGCTTTGGGAGGTAGAGCGGATAACGATATGATTCGATCGGGTCAAACAACCGCTTCGGTGGAGGCTTTATTTTACTCTGATGACCCTGAAATGTTAAGGCATTTGGAAGACTTAGGTATTGGGATAGACGATAACCAATTGATCATCAAGCGTATTATTTCGACTAAAGATAAAAATCGAACTTTTATCAATGGTAGTAATGTCACTGTTGGAACCTTGTCGCAAATTGGTCAGAACTTGGTGGATATACATGGTCAACATGATCATCAAACCCTACTTCAGCCTGTTCGTCACCTCGAAATGTTGGACGCTTACGGTAAGCTTACTAAGGCTAGAGTGAATTTTTCGACCGACTACAGCTATTACTTGTCTGTTTGTAATCAAATTCAAGCGTTGGAATCGAATGAAAGAGAGAGGCTCCAAAGAGAAGATTTGCTTCGGTATCAATTGGAAGAAATTGATATGGCCGAAATTTCAGAAGGAGAAGACGAAACGTTAAAAACCGAACTAACACGTCTCTCAAGTTTTGAGTCGATTAGGGAAAGTCTCAGTCGAGCCTCGACTTGTCTTGTGGACGAAGAAGGATCGGTTCTTGAAAAGTTAAGAATCGTGGAAAAAGAATTGAATTCCCTTGAAGGAGTTGACCCTGAAGCTGAAGCTTTTTCAAAGCAGGCCCAAAATGTATTTTTCGAAGCTGAAGATTTGGCGGAAAAAATTTCTTATTACGCACATTCAATAGAATTTAACCCTGGGCGCCTTTCTCAATTAGAAGATAGGTTTGCAGAAATTAATGAGTTGAAAAGAAAATATGGAAATAATATTTCCACTATTTTGGAATATAGAGAAGAAATCGGAGCGGAATTAGAAAATCTTTCTTCTTCAACGGAAGGAGCTAAATTGTTAAAATCCAAACGCGTTGAAATGGAAAAAGCTTTAAGTAAATCTGCAGTGGCATTAGCTGAAAAAAGAGAAGCTACGGCTTCTGAATTAAAAAAGAAATTAGAGAAAGAACTTCGTGATTTAAATATGAAGAAGGCAAAAATTGAAGTTGTTTTCAAATATGAATCGGGTGGGATTGTCGATTTCCGTGGTCAAAAAATTAAGCTGACGTCTCTGGGACTGGGAAGTTTGGAGTTTGCATTTTCGTCTAACCCAGGAGAAGAACTTAAGGCGTTATCAAAAATCGCTTCTGGAGGAGAATTGTCGCGAGTGGCTTTGGCTTTGAAAACGATTTTGAATAAACAAGATCCTGTTCCGGTATTGGTGTTTGACGAAGTCGATACTGGAGTTGGCGGTCCTACTGCGGAAAAAATTGGATCGAAGCTTTTAAATATTGCGAAGACTAAACAGGCTTTATGTATCACTCACCTCCCACAAATTGCGGGAATGGGAAAATCCCACTTTTCAATTTCTAAAGAAGCTGGGGATCGGACCCGAGTAGAGATTAAAGAATTAAATTACGATCAAAGAGTAGAGGAAATAGCCCGAATGTCTGGAGGGGAAACCGTTACCGAGACGGGTCGGAATTACGCTCGTGAAATGATTAAATGTAAATAGAGTTTTTCTAAACTTTAGAAGTAATTGACGGCTCTACTGGCTAAAGAATGCCGCTACCTGCATCAGCTGGGTTTAGGCCAAATAATGGATAACCGTAGACTAGAAAAAAGTTGACCGCAGTATCGCTAATAACTTTTAATTCTGATCGCTTTTTTGCAGGGGGTTCTTTTAGATAACTAACCCCCGGTTTTGTTCCTGAAAAAACTGCCGGAATATTTAACAAGAAAGGGCTTACGCTTAGCTCTAAAACTGTAAGAAAAAAGATTGCCCCAACTCATCGTCTCATTGCTCTAACTTGATATTGGAGCAGTTAATAAGGAGTTGGTTTGTTTAAAATGCTCCTTCTTCAATTTTAAATATATCCGTTGAGTAGGATCCTTCTTTCAATCTTTTAAT
>CAWVUN010000410.1:0-2372 GCA_963932495.1 uncultured bacterium | reverse complement strand
ATATATTATTTAAGAGAGTCATTGATTATGTATTTTGAAATTTAAGAAACATTAAGGTAAAAGGCGATTTAAAACTCAATTTTATGTAAACGATCTCGAATCCATGGCGGAATAAAGTGGTCTTCAAGATTCAAGTTCTCAAACCCCTGAAGGATGAGATTGACCTGTTCTTCTAGTGGTAATTTTTTATCTAAAATAATCATCTGTTCGCCTTTTATTTTACAGAATCCGCTCTGGAATTGGAACTCTATGTCATTCAGGTTTAGATAGATGATATCTACGGCAAGTTTGCTAGCGCAATTTTTAAGGTCATCTAATTGGGCTTGAGGGTTCATGGAGTTGTGGTTTATGAAATGACTCTCATGATATCGTTATAGAAAGCGAAAACCATCAAAGAGATTAATATGAAAAACCCCACTTGATGGGCTCTTTCTCGGTTTTTATCGCTAACGGGTCTTCCTTTTATTGCTTCAATTAAGAAAAATAAAATATGACCGCCGTCTAGAATCGGTATTGGCAACAGGTTTAACAAACCCAAGTTAATGCTCAATAAGGCGGTCAATCGAATCGTTTGATTGAACCCTTCTTCGGCTTGTTTATCATAGATCTGGAAAATCAGAATGGGGCCGCCAATAGACTCCGCAGAAACGGTACCAAAAATCATTTTCTTAATGGATTGACAGATTAAAACGGTCATCCGGATGGTTTCCTCAAAAGATCTTTTTAAGGAACCAAAAACTCCATATCGCTCTATAATCATTTCTCCAGTAAGTCCTAAACCAAGTTCTCCTATAGTTAAGCTTTTCCCTTCAGAGTCTTTGACCGTTTTTTCTCTTGGAGTAATAGGGATTTCTATTTCAGAACCATCCCTTGAGACTTTGAAAATGACTTGTTGTTCAGGTTTATCAATGGCATATTCTTTAAGATCCATCCAACCGTGGAATGGGTTGGAATCGATAGACAGAACTTTATCCCCAACTTTAAATCCCGCAGCTTCAGCGGCTGATTTCTCTTCAACATAAGTGACGTCTTGAACTAAAGGTGTCACGCCAATCAATCCTACTTTCTCTTTTTCCCCAAAAATATTTGTGGTTTCTTCGGAGACAGGAGTTATCGCAATGTTGACTACTTTGCTTGTGCCTCTTTCAACCATGAAATCCATTTGTTTACCAGGGTTTCCATGAACAACTTTTTGTAGGTTTTCCCAAAACCTTACGGGGGTACCGTCGATCTCGACGATTCGGTCGTCAGACTGTAACCCTGCGACTGCAGCAGGAGAACCTTCTTTTACGGTTCCTATAGCAGTGCCTAAGTTTGGAGCACCATTCATATAAACGACGACATAAATCAGGATTGCAAACAGGATGTTGAATAATGGACCGCCAAAGGCAATAGCCAAGCGGTGTTGAACGGGGGCGTTAGAAAATGAGCCGGTTTTATCGGATAGTTCCTCCGATGGGTCTTCCCCCTTCATTTTTACGTATCCGCCTAAAGGGATTGCGGAAATCATGTAAGAGGTTTTTCCTTGAGTGAAACCAACTATTTTGGGGCCGAATCCAAGAGAAAATTTTTCGACTTCCACGCCGCATTTTCTAGCAATGAGGAAATGTCCTAATTCATGAACAAAAATTAAAGCGGCAAGAGCCGCAAGAAATACCAAGACAGAACTGACAAAACCTAACACCGTTTCTAGTGGAAAAGCCGCAAACTCAAACATATTTAATAAATTAGTTAATTAAAGGTTAAATTATTCTTGATTGGAAGCGTCTACAAGATCGACGCCGTCGGGGACTTCAAAGTCGAATAGAGAGTCGGGAAAAGATTGGTTAATTTCAATCGACTCAAACTTTAATTCCGTTACGTTACCTAGGCTATCATACACTTTTGAACCCAGTATTTGGTATTTATTGTTATCCACTAAGAGGGCTAACTTCTCCATTCCGCGATCTTTTTCTAAGGGTAGGAGCATAACTTGAGATGTGTTTTTTTGTTTGATCACTTTTTCCAGGCGAAAAGAATCAATAAGTTTTCCTTCTCCAGAAAGAAAGAGGGCAGGCGTATTGGCAGTGTAAACGTCCTTAATGGAAGCCTTGGTTACCTGGTTTTCTTCTGGGACATAAAGCCAGAATGTTTTTTCGTTAACAATGAGTGTTTGTAAATCGGGATTTTTATAAACCCATTTCATTTTGCCAGGTTTTTTAATAATGACTTCTCCCACAGCATTTTGGGTTTGATCCATAATTTGTACGAACGCTTTTTGAATGAACTTAGCCTTGAACGTTTTAACTTCATCGTATCTTTTTTGAATCAAATCCAGAATATTTCCGGTTTCTTCTCCCCAGCTATTTGTATTGGGAACAAAAATGAAGATC
>CAWVUN010000409.1:0-2386 GCA_963932495.1 uncultured bacterium | reverse complement strand
AAGGATGCATTGTTGTTTTTTTAGAAAACTTAAAACCTGTTAATTATTAACAGGTATTTTCATTAAAATTAATTTTAGAGTTGGGGGGTGGAAACTTGATCGTTACTTTTAGTTGCTATTTTTAATTTCCAAATTATTTTTGATGGGATGGTCGTGAAATATTCCCACTTTTAGATTTGTTTGTCAACGATCTGACCGTGGAGTAAATTTGATGAACTGGACTTTTTATAGTTCTAAGAGGGATTAGGAGTTAATATTTGTTCAACGACCTTCAAGTTTTTTTGCGCTTCGATGAACTGAGGATTACTCGTTATTGATTTATTAAAGGCAAGAGCAGCTTTTTGCAACATTCCTGATTTTTGATATAAAACGCCTAAATTATTAAGTATTTTATAGTCTTTTGGGTTTAAATTGACCGATTTTTCAAGAGAGATTAGAGCATCTTTCCTGAGCCCTACTAGCTCAAATTCAATACCTATTAAATTTAATGATTTAAGATTGTTGGGGTATATGGTTAATGATTTGCTTAAAAACTTTATGGAGTCCTTATGTCGGTACATTCGTGAATACATATCCCCAATGCGAAATAGAATGTCCGCAGATTGAGGATTAAGTTTGTTTGCTTTTAATAAGAAGTCTTCCGCCTTGTTGTAAATTCCGGATTCGGCATAAATTGTTCCCAGGTTGGCATAAGGCTGCCAAAGATTCGGATTAATTTTAATGGAATAAAGTAATTGCTCGACTGCTGCTTCTCGTTGCCCTTTTAAAGCGTATATTCTACCTAGATTTATTCTTGAATAAACGTTATTGGGTGCTTGCCTAGCTGAATTTAAAAAAGCGGTTTGAGAAGCATCCAAATTTCCTTTATTCAAAAAAGCCTCTCCTAAATTGCCAAAATCGTTTGATCGGATTCGTATCATATTTTTAGGTTCTAGAACTACAAACCAAAGAACTATTGCTGTGGCAACGATTGTTATTATAGGAGCGAACTTTTTATAGGAAAAATATTCAATTAATTGAGCGAGAGTATATCCTGAGAATACGATGAAAATAGGAACTACTGGGATACGATAGCGAGCTTCATTAAGAAATAAAATGATCGCTATGGATAAGGCCCCAAGATAAGAAAATAATAAAAAGTCAGATTTTCTTTTTTTCCAAGCCAATAAGGCTCCAATTAAACCTAAAGAGGAAATGATTCCAAAATGATTGACCAATAACGGTAAAGTTTTTGAGAAACTTTGATAAGAATAAAAAGAAATATTTGTAGGGGGTTCGAAATCGTTTATGAAGAAAAATAACTTTCTAACGTATAAAAGAATAAAGTCCAATGGAGAATCTATAATATGGCCGAATAAAAACTGAATATTGGAAAGATAGCCTAATAGCTGTTTTTTTCGATAATTTTCTACGAGTTGATGTTCAAAACCTACACCTGAGTAGCCAATTAAGTTTCCGGATATGAATGTATGGGGGCCACTAGCGTCAAAAAAAACAAATTTGCCGTGAACGAGGTAACATTGAATTAGTAAAGGAATGAATGAACCTAGTAGTACTCCCAAAAATATGAACCAATTTTTTTTTCTTTGATCGTCGGGTAGTTTTGAAAAAATATTCCTACTCAGATAAATACTGATAAAGGGAAGGCAAATCATAGTATTAGGCCTTCCTTGAAAAAATAAAGAAACGGTCAAGGTTGCAACGACAAGATTATTAATGCTATAGGATTTTCGTAAGCGAAGGAGAAAGAAGAGTGAGACAATGCCCCAAAAAGAAATGAAAGCCGCTCGCAAAATGATCCCTTCATAAACTATATGAGGGGCATATAGAGCAAGGAGTAACCCAGAAATGATCCCAGCGCGAACTCCAAATGCTTCCTTCCCAACATAATAAATTAAAACGCACCCTAAAGAACCCATGGCAAATTGGACTGCATATATGGCTTGTAAATCTCTTCCAAAAAGCCAATAAAGCGTTCCTAAGAAGTATTTATATAAAGGAGCGAAACTATTATTTGGAGCTTGAGCAAGAAGATCCCCTGAAGCAAAACTAAGAGCTGCTTTGTCAAAGTTAAAGTGATCTAAAGATATTGGGAAGTAATCGAAGAGAGGATTGTTTGGTAGCTCGGTCCAATAAAAAAAACGTACCGTTGCTGCGACGGTGAAAATTATCCCTGGGATTATCCAGTTATTTTTTGAAATAGAGTTTGCTGGAATCATCTACGGTGCGAATTTTTACAGATAAAGAGAACGAAGGTCTCCAAATTATTTGGAACCTCGATGCCGAAAGACGTTTTATTATATATATACTTTGTTTTCATTAGGCTTAGTTTATTCGCTGTCAATTGACACATGGCTCCAACTGGGATAGGGAATTACTATTAGCA
>CAWVUN010000408.1:0-2388 GCA_963932495.1 uncultured bacterium | reverse complement strand
AATTAAGGTAGTGTCATAGAAAATAAATTTAGCGAGAAGAAATGGATCTTGGTCAAAAAGATATAGATGCGTTATTTAATTCCAAGCGAATAGCAGAGGTTGTCTCCGACAATAAGCTTCTTGTAAAACACTTGGAACCTTTACGAACTTTCCGAAATTTTATCTCGGAATCTCGAGAAAAAGCAGGCAAGCATTATGTCAAGCTGAAAGATAAAGAAGACCAATTGATTACCCTTCATAGACAAACGGTTTTAAAAATAAAGCAAACCCGAGTAATCCTGAAAGAGTCTATTGAGTTCTTTGAGCAAAGAAAAAGTGATTACGAAGCTATGATCGAGATAATTTTGAAGGCTTCGCGCACGGGTAGGGTTGTGTCAGTACCTAGTTTTGGATCGACTGCTTTGAAAAAATTTGTTTCAATATTTAAATAGCATCACTAATAATTCTATATTATAACTTGAGGTAACTCGCAAGCCCTTATTTTAGAAAATTTTCTCGTAGCCAAAACAGTTTTTAGAGGTTTCATTAAGTACCCCTCCTTTAGTTTAGATTTTCAAAAAAAACTTCTTCTCCAGTTTAATTTTTTAAGTTAAATTTACTTTTACATATTTTTATGGAAGTAGTCCACAACTTGTTCTATTTGTTTTTCTATGATAATTGGGGTGAGAGGTTTTGATCTGGTAGACGACATAAATGAGTTATTCAGGTATTAAAAAAAATCTTTGTTCTGATAATCGGATTTTTTGCTTTTAGTCTTGTGATTTAGGTTACATGATTGCGGCAAGGGAGTTGGGTTTTGATAAAACTGCCGGTCGGCTTTTGGAAAAAAATTAAATGAGAGGATTGGAAAAGCTACTGGTATAAACTTCGAAGTATTAAATTTTGGGGTATCAGGGTATGGATTAGATTAAATATATTTAACTTGGACTAAATATGCAGCAAAATTTAATCCTGATTATGTTTTTGTTAATATTTTTCATCTAAATTATTTACGAATGATTTTAAATAACTGGTGTCAACAGGGGAAGTTTGGACTTTATGCTTTTATCCCGGTTTTATGGAGTTGATTACCTAAATGTGCTATCCGATCAAATTTCTAAATGCAAACCTTTTATTTTGGCATTAAAAACTGTTGAACTGTTTTACAAGTTTACAAACCAATTAGAAAAACTAAAAAACCTTGTCCGAGATAATCCTGAATTACAATAAAAACTACTACTTTATAAGGCGGCTAATAAAACCCTAAAGTAATTCAATTGAAGAAGACGTATCTAGGGAGCTTAGGGAGAAAATTAAAGAAGATTCTCGACTCTTTTTACTTTGCCGTCTGTAAGTTCTAGAACGCGGTCTAAAGAATGCGCAGTTTTATGGCTGTGAGTTACGATCACAAAAGTTTTTCCAGATTTTTGGTTTAACTCTCGGATTAGATCAATCAGCTTGTCGCTGGATTTGGAGTCTAAATTTCCCGTTGGTTCGTCCGCTAGCACCATAGTGGGTTCGTTAATTAATGCACGAGCTAATGCGACTCTTTGAGTTTCTCCGCCAGAAAGTTCCCCAGGTTTATGATCCAAACGACCGATAAGACCTACTTGGTCAAGTAGCATTTTTGCTTTTTCAGTAGATTTTTTTTTATCTCGGTTTCCAATTAGGGAAGGAAACAGAACGTTTTCCAAGACGTTAAATTCGGGTAGTAAATTGAAGAACTGGAAGACAAATCCTATATTGTTGTTGCGGAAAAGGTTTAGATAATCAGATTTTTGTTCGTAGATATCTTTATTTTGAAATAATATTTTGCCGCTATCAGGCTTATCTAATCCACCTAGAATGTGCAGTAGAGTACTTTTCCCTACACCGGAGGCTCCAATGATACCGAGAAGTTCGCCTTTTTTAATATGCATATCGGTTTCAATAAGAACTTGCAGCGGGTTTTTAACTTCTTTGTATGCTTTGCAAACACCAACAGCTTCTATAATATTTTCAGTTTGATCAGAATCGTTACTCATAGCGGAGTCCATCCACAGGATCTAGTTTGGAAGCGCGCCAAGCAGGATAAAGAGAAGCGACATAACAAATGATAATTGAGAATATAATGATGAGGAACGAATCATAATATTGGATATCCGAGGGAAGTCGGCTTAAATAATAAACGTCTTTCGGGAAAATATCCATATTCAAAATTCTTTCTAGAAACGCGACTATTTCGTTCAAGTTAGGAACTACCGTGAATCCGCCGACACAACCGAGGAATGTTCCGGATACTCCAACGATCAAACCTTGATAGCTAAAAATCTTCATGATGCTTTTATTAGAAGCACCCATCGATTTTAAAATGGATATATCTTTTGTTTTGTCCATGACCACCATAAACAATGTGCTGATGATATTGAA
>CAWVUN010000407.1:0-2399 GCA_963932495.1 uncultured bacterium | reverse complement strand
CCCATTCGCATTCGTGTAAAAGGTGGCCAGAAGGATCGAGAAATAAAAAACGCAGACCGTTTTTATCGTAGAAAACCCAATGACCTGAGGGATAGCGTTTTACTCTAGTGTTTGATACAGTGTGCTGCCCATTTAAAAACCAATATTCTGAATTGTCTTCTTTCTTACTGTTAAGTTGATCAAAGTTTTTTTGCAAATATTCAACAGAAAGTAAGCTAGATCCAAAATAGAGGTCTTTAACCTGATCAAGAATTTGTTTGAGTTCGTTAGCGTTTGACACAATTTCAGAGTATTTAGGAGTTTAAAGGAAATTTTTTATACCCTAAAGAGCCGCCCAAAGCAAAGGTTTTGTCGTAAATGGCTTTTTTAGAGACGGAGAGAGATAATTGTGTTCGTGGTTGACAGGGGCATTTAGCATTCATATAATTTTTAGTCTTAAAACCCCATTATTTCTTCAAGGGCTTATTTTTGGTTTATTGCCAAGCGTTTACTAATCTTTAAAAGGTCTCCACCGTGTCTGAAGAAAAAGAAGATTCTCCCAAGAAAAGTCAAACATCGCAAATTGCGGAAGCCAGACGCTTCGAACAGCTGGCCTACGAGAGTTTAAAGAATAATAATTTGAGCGATGCGGAAAGCAATTTTAAAAAGGCCTTAGACTGTATAGAAGCTGCTGGCGATGAACCTGGCAAAGCGTTTATCTTCGGCAATCTAGGAAATCTATATTTCAAAACTAAAAAACTAGATCAAGCGGAAGAAAGCTATAAGCAAGCCCTTGCGAAAATGGAAGAGTTAAAAAATGACTTGGGAATCGAAAATACCTTAGGAAACCTTGGAAATGTTTATCTCTATAAGGGAGAATTTGAAAATGCTCGGGACTATTATGAAAAAGCATTAGAGTCTACAAAAAAATCTAACGATTCTTTTAACCAAGCAATGTATAGCGAAAACCTTGGGCAGGTTTTTCTTCAATTAGAGGATATAGAGAGAGCTGAAACACATTTCTTGATGGCGAAATCCTTAGTTGGAAAAGACGAAGAAGCTGTCAAACGGATCGAAGAAAGCCTAAAGAGAGTAAAAAACCACTTTAAATATATTCAGATAAAAGAGGATGTTCTTCTTAAAGAAGCTGAGGAGATTAAGAAAACGGGTGATAAACCGAGGCTCCTTAAAAAATATCAAGAGCTGGAAGATCTTTATTATGACGGTTCCCGAATAGAAAAAGCGATTGAAGCGACTAAAATGTCAATAGTGGTTTATGAGGAAATGGACGATAAGCAGTCGGCTGGGATTCTTTATGGGAATATCGCTTCAATGATGATGCAACTTGGAGCTGGCGGAGAAGAACAAATTTTCAACAAAGCCGAAGAAATGTTTTTAAAAGCTTTGGGATGTTTGGAAGGTTTTCCGGATAAAAAGAGACAAGCTTACCTAATGGGAAGCTTGGGTAACGTATATTTAATAAAAAATTCTTTAGAAAAAGCTTCTGAATATTTCCATAAATCGGCTCGTTTAATGGGAGAGTTGAGCGACACCCTAGGGGAAGGAAGAGGTTTTGCAAATATTGGAAATGTTTTAAGTCTGAAAAAAGATTGGGATGGCGCGCTAGATATGTTCCAAAAATCTCTTGTTATCATGGAGAAAATGGAAAACCGTCCTGGAATGGCTCAACAAAATGAAGCGATGGGCGATGTCTTAAGGAGAAAGGAATCTTTTGACGAAGCTGAAGAAGCTTACAACAGAGCTTCCAGCTTATTTGAATTGGTGAAAGAGCCGCAAAGCGTCGAAAGAATTCAAGAAAAATTACTGACGATAATTAGCAACCCTAAATATCTGGAAGCCAGGCAAAAGCAAATTCGCGAAGAGTTAAAGGCTCCTGAAATTGATCAAGATAAGAAGAAAAAAGCGGTCCTTTTAGGTGAGTTGGGCAACGTATTATTTTTGGAAAAAGATTTATCTGCTTCTGCTGAAGTTTTGCAAGAATCGCTAGTAATTCAAGAAGAATTAAAGGACGAAACGCAAATGGGCGCGATCTATGGAAACCTCGGCAGTATTTTTATGGAGTTAAATAATTTACCTCAATCTGACGAATACTTTAATAAAGCCATCCACCTCAAAGAAAAATTAGGCGACCAAGATGGTTTGGTTGAACTATTAGGTCATCGAGCTAATGCGCTTCTAATGATGAGTAAATTTGAGTTATCTGAAAAGCTTATGAAAAAAGCTTTAGGAATGAATGAGAAGTCTAAAAATACCGTTGGAGTTATTTCGGATTACAGGAACTTAGGGAATCTGAACTTGCAAAGAACGGATTGGGCGATGGCCGAAAGGAGTTATTTGAATGCCCGTGAGTTAAACGAGAAACGCGGCAATAAAAGGGAGTTGGCTGAAGATGATCGAAA
>CAWVUN010000406.1:0-2403 GCA_963932495.1 uncultured bacterium | reverse complement strand
TAGGGGAGAACCTTCTGGATGCAATCCCATCACTACAGGAAACTGTTTCGCGATAATAATAATTCCAATAGAGCTAAGCAAACCGTGAATCGCCGCGATTGGGAAAAATTCTCCAAGGATTCCTAAGCGAAAAACCCCGAACAAAATTTGGATAATGCCCGCTGCAACCCCAACACCCAGCGCCAAACGATAAGCCAGATAATCCTTTGCAAGATCCTCTCCTCCAGTAAACCCAAATTCCGTGACGCAACTAAGGGCAATTACAATCAAACCAGCAGCAGGTCCCTTAATCGTAAGTTCCGAATCGCTAAAGAAGGTAGCCACTATACCTCCTATAATTGCTGTAATGATCCCAGCAATTGCCGGATACCCAGAAGCCAGAGAAATTCCCAAACACAACGGCAAAGCAATAAGAAAAACTAAAAATCCCGAGAGGATATCGTTTTTGGCATTGGCTTTAAGACCAGCAAAATTACCTTTTAGGTTTTCAGTAGCGTTGGGTAGCATACTCATAAGTATTTTTATATCTACAATTGAAATTCCGAAATAAGAAACCTCACCCCTATCCCCAAAGAAAGAAACTAGGTGTAATAATTAAAAGTACTATACTCTTTTGAAGAATACTACTACAAATTAATAAATAAATAAGAATTTTCTTATAGTTCGTTTTTGTAAAAATACTTTTGACTTGCATTAAGGAAATCATTCAGATAGATGGCTACGATTCTTCTTAGATTAAAGGCCAGAAAACTATATTCACAATAAATTTTAAGTTATAATGTTCACTCCATAATATTTATAAATGGTGCTTTTTATGCTGAAAACCTTGAGCCTAGATACGTCGCAACTTACATCTCCATGGAACTAAATTAATTAATATCTCTTATTAGAATAAAAACTCACACAATACCTTCCCAATAAAAATTTAATTTTTGCCCCTTTAATTTAATTCGTTATCGTAATTTATTGTAATGATCAAGAAACTTAGAAATTTAAGCGTCGGTAGTAAAATTAATTTAGGATTTGGTTTAAACACACTTATTTTAGCCGGCGTGGTTATTACGGTAATCATCCATGTTAAAGATTTAAACCAAATTTTAAAAAAAGTAATCAATGAAAGAGTCACCACTGTTCAAACCACTCATAAATTATTGAACGGTGTCAATCAATCTTTGGCGTCTCTAAGAGGTTGGATGCTTTTGGGAGATGAAAAGTTTAAAATTGAACGTCACGAGGTTTGGGCAGGGGAAATAGATCCTTCAAAAGAGGGCCTTGAAAAGTTGTCTCTCAATTGGAAAGATCAAAATAATATCCAATTATTTAAGTCGGTAGAGCAAGATCTTGTTAGTTTTAAAAAATATCAGCAAGAAATTGAAGATATAGTAAATACATCCGACAACTTGCCTGCTCATAAAATCTTATTTGAAAAAGCCACTCCCCTCTCTAAACAGGCCATAGCAAACCTAACTCAACTGACAAGCTTAGAATTGTCTCGCGAAGCAACCCCCCAAAGAAAAGCTTTATTGGTGGAATTAAGTAATTTAGAAGTAACCTTTAGTCTAATTTTATCTATTGCCGAATCTTATCTCCTTTCTGGGGATAATAAATATAAAAAACGTTATGATTCATTAATCTCAACTAATGACGAACGACTTGGAGATTTGGGTTCTAAAATTTTTTTGTTCAACCAAAAACAATTAGCTTGCTTTCAACTATTTGAAATTCAAAGAATGCGTTTTAAAGCATTGACCACTAAAATGATAAACGTCCGCGAAAGCCCTGAATGGAATAAAGCAAACTTCTATTTGAGTTCAAAAGCGGCTCCCATCGCAGAAAAAATTAAAAATAAATTAGAGCAAATGTTAATCAGTGAAAAACAAATTTTGATTATCGACGAACAAAATGCCGAGTTTCGAATCTGGGTTTTAAAAACTTTGTTGGCCGCTTTTTTAATTATAGGAATTTTAATCAGTTCTGCTATTGGCTCTAAGATTTCTAGAGGAGTTAGCGAACCCGTAAAAAAATTAAACCAAGCCATGAAAGAAATGACTTTAGGAAATAAACGATTAAAAAAATTAGATATTACTAGTCACGACGAATTGGGCGAATTGAGCGCAAGCTTTAACAAACTCTTGGATCGATTTAAGCAGTCTCAATAGCTTACTAAAGTAACGACTTAAAGCAACGTCCTACAAATAAAAAAATTTAGGATTATTTCTACCAAGCATTGATTAAATACCAAGTTTTTAAGGAGGCCTTATGTTAGATAACAAAATCAAGCTTAGCTTTTATTCAATTTTCTCAGCAACTTTAATCCTGATATTTTCTCAAACCGCTGTCGCTAATGTCATTGATTCTATCGGGACTGGAAGCAAAGGGAGCTATGATTATTCAGCAGATAAG
>CAWVUN010000405.1:0-2414 GCA_963932495.1 uncultured bacterium | reverse complement strand
GAAAAGGTCGATATCCATAACTGCGGACTTGATCGAAAAGACGAAAAGCTAAAATTATCCTAGTCGGATTTTTCGGAAAAAAATTAAAATACTTTAGGGCGGTTTTCATATTTTTTAATTTGAGTTTTAACTGCGTTAAAGTCGTCAAGGTTATAAGTTGTTTTTCCGTTAAATTCGATGAGGCATAGTGAGGCCTTTTCAGGGATATATTTGCCCTACTAACCCTTATCTTATTTTTTGGGTGAAGCCTTGAGTTCTTTATACAAAATGTTATCTTTCAAGCTCAAAAATAAGTTGTTTAATTATCGCTTATATTAATAAGGTAAAATTCCGCTAAAGAAGATAAGGTTATTTTGGGCTTTTCAAGAAATAATGCGAAGCCACAGTTAACCTTAACTTTGTTATCGGAAGAAATCATGAAAACTTTAGAGGCGGTTAAAAAAGGACGAAAAAAACTTGAATAAAGTAAAAAAAATAAAAAAAGGTGATTTGATTGGTATAGTTTCGCCAGCGAGTCCAATTGACTTGGATGAATTGAATCAAGGAACAAAAGTCTTAAAAAAGATGGGATTTCGTTGCATTTTAGGGAGAAATGTCTTGGCTCGAGAAAAATTTTTGGCGGGTTCGGATAAAGAGAGGGCAGAAGACTTTATGGATATGGTAAAGAATCCTGAAGTTGGAGCGATTCTTTTTGCGCGTGGGGGGTATGGAGTCAATAGAATCCTTTCCCTTTTAGACTATGAAGCGATAAAAAAAGCACGTAAGCCTGTAATTGGCTCCAGCGATATTACGATTCTACTAAATTATATTAATAAGAGATGTTCGCTTGTTTCTTTTCATGGTCCTATGGCGGCAGGGAGCTTTGGTCGGGCTCCAATGAGAAAGTCGCGAAAACCATTTTGTGAAGCTTTGATGGGAAACTTAAAAATGTATCGTTATTCTCAATCGAAAGCTTGGACTATCAAGCCGGGGAAAAAAGAAGGGTTATTGGCTGGGGGGTGTTTGACCCTAATGGTGCGTTCTCTTGGAACTCCTTATGAAATTCAAACACGAAATCGAATTGTAATTATAGAAGATGTAAACGAGAGACCTTATAAAATCGATGGCATGCTTTGGCAACTTAGAGAAGCTGGAAAATTTAAAGGCGTTCGCGGTATTGTCTTAGGGGAGATGATCAACTGCCAGCCTGGGAAAAATGAAAACTATACGTTAAGAGAATCGATATCGGAGTTTTTTAAGAAAGATTCTTTTCCGATATTGATGAATTGTCATATAGGTCATGGAAAAGAGATGTGGACGTTACCTTTGGGAGCTCCTGCAATATTAGATACAGAAACTAAAAGTTTGACGATTAAAGACAATGGGGCGGGCTAAATTCTTATGGGTACTCCCTTATCGGCAAGGTACTGTTTTGTCTCGGGAATTGTGTAGTCTTTGAAGTGGAAAATAGATGCGGCAAGAACCGCAGAAGCTTTTCCTTTTATTAAAGCATCATAAAGATGTTCTGGGTTACCAGCTCCACCAGAGGCGATTACAGGGATATTGAGCGAATCTGATATTATGCGATTAAGTTCGTTATCGTAACCTTTTTTTGTCCCGTCTTTATCCATACTGGTTAGTAAAATTTCGCCCGCGCCAAAAGTCTCCATTAAACGAGCCCATACAACAACGTCAATTTTTGTTTGTTTTCTCCCACCGTGGGTGAAGATTCCCCACTGTAAAGTATCTGGGTGCTCCGACAAAATTAATTCAGGATGTTTCTCAGCCCAGTTTTGAAAATTTAAGGGAGAAGGATCATCTGGGACAAATCTTTTTGCGTCGATAGCGACAACGATGCATTGACTCCCAAACTTTTCTGCCGCGTGTTTAACGAAATCAGGGTCCTGAACTGCGGCTGTGTTTATAGATACTTTATCCGCGCCAGCGTTTAAAAGTGCTCGAATATCTTCTAAGGTTCGAACTCCTCCACCGACAGTCAGAGGCATAAAGACTTTTTCAGAGGTTCGAGCAACGACATCTAAGATAGTTTTTCGCCCCTCATGGGACGCGGCGATATCTAGAAAAGTTAATTCGTCAGCTCCTTCAGCTTCGTAAGCACCGGCGATCTCAGCAGGATCCCCAGCGTCTCTCAAATCGACGAAATTCACGCCTTTTACGACACGACCGCCCTTTACGTCTAAACAGGGAATGATTCTTTTAGCTAGCATTTTTTTCCATAAGCTTTAAGGCTTCGCCATAATTAACGGTTTTATCGTAAAGGGACTTACCTAAAATAGTCCCAGTGACACCTAAAGGCATTAACTTTTGTAAGTTTGAAATGTCTTCTAGACGAGAAACGCCTCCAGAAGCGATTACAGGAACTGATGTAGATTCTGCAAAATCGCTAACGCTTTTTATATTAGGACCTTCAAGCA
>CAWVUN010000404.1:0-2427 GCA_963932495.1 uncultured bacterium | reverse complement strand
TTATGATAAAACCCAAGAATAATTAGGTCTGGTTTATATTTAAAACCTCTTTTAAATAACTCGTATAATTGTGTATCGGTATTCCAACCTTCACCGGCAAGACTAATTATTTCAAATCGGGGAGTATCAAACCCTTGGTTCATTAAGACTTCTAGTTTTTTATGCCAAGTGTCTTCCAGCTTTTTTATTCCATGTCCAAAGGTTTGAGAATCTCCTAAAACTAAAACTCGAAAGACATGCACCTCTTTTTTATAGGGATATTCGCGATCGCGAAAACCGTGCGAGTTGTGCACAACATACTTTCGATGCCACTCTTGAGTGACAGCTGGTAAATCGTTTTTGATTTGAACGAGTAAAGTAAAAAATAATTCTAAGAAAAATAGAAAGAAGAGAAACGAAATAGAAAATAGGGTTGTATTAGAGATAATTCGTTTCATTTCGTAAATTTAGACATGAAGTTCTTGGCTAGCTTAAGCAGCAATGGTATGCTGGTTTTCCTAAAATATTTTAAGATGTAAATATACAGGATTTTTTTGGGAATAATAATTGATAAACAAAATATTACGTTTAAAATAATCTAAATTAAAAGAAATCGTTAATTAGGATAATTTATAGTCGAAAAAAAATATTTGTTGTAGAATGCTCTGCTTGAGACGGCGAGTTAAGTTTAAATCGGCTTCCTAAGTTATTCTTAAGATTATTTCAAAGCTCTTGTTCCGCCAGATTTTTTCTGTTTGGTAGATCAGGGATAAATATTTGCCGAAGTGGTGAAACTGGTAGACGCGCTGGACTCAAAATCCAGTATGAGCAATCATGTGTCGGTTCGACTCCGACCTTCGGCACTCAATAAAATTAATGGGTTATGGATTGGTTTCCATAACCCATTTTTTTGGGCTTTGCGTCCTGTGTAATAATATTAGGAAAAATATCCTAAATCGTTTTGTATCGCTCTTTCAGTTTTTATCTATTGGAGTTTGAATTTTTTGACTGTTTTAATGAGAATATTTTTTGACCCTTATTAAGGTTTTATGGTCGGAAATTCGGTAAATTACTCTTTCTTGAACCAAATGAGTTATGGCCGTGTGTCGAGACCTGTGAGGAATATTTGTTTTTTTCACTACTTTCCTAAACGATTCCTGAGTTTTTTTAAATTTGCCAGAAGCAGGTAAATCGTTTTATATGATAAAGATACTTAGTAAAAATTATAAATTATTACTTAAGAATAGAATTACCGATCCAATTATTTATTCTTTTTGAAACTATTGTTTTGACCCAATACCGGGTGAGAAAGAAACCTTGAATGAATCCCCATTCCCTAAAAAAAGTTCTTTGACATGATTATTGATGAAATACCGATAGGCGAAGCGCCTCCCTGGGACATTAATGTTATTATTGAGGTTCCATTTGGCAGGGAGCCTGTAAAATATGAGATGGATAAGAAATCCGGAGCTCTGTATGTGGACCGCGTTATGCATACATCAATGCGTTACCCCTGTAATTATGGGTTTGTACCACATACTCTTTCTGAAGACGGCGATCCCATTGATATTCTGGTCGCGTCCCCTGTAGAATTTTTGTCTGGTTCTATTGTTCGTTCCCGGCCTATTGGGGTTCTAAAAATGAAGGATGAAAAAGGTGCGGATGAAAAGATTCTAGCCGTTCCAGCTGATGCTTTGAACCCTTTTTATGCAGAAGTAAAACAATATTCAGATTTGCCCAAAATCTTACTGAGCCAGATTTCTCATTTTTTTGCTCACTATAAAGATTTAGAAGCAGGAAAATGGGTGGAGCTGGAGGGGTGGGAGGATGCGGAACAAGCTGCCAAGCTTATAAAAAAAGCCATTGAAAGAGCCTCCTCCTAATGGCTGTTCTCAGTTAACTCTTGCCTTTCTGCATTCTCATTTTGTTCGACTGTATACACAAATTTTAGACAGGGAACATAGGCAAATCAACTTATTGATAAAGTGACTGCGCTTTATCACGTCAACCATACCCATTCAAAAGGAGTTACTGATGAGAACTTTATCCGTTTTATTAGTAGTTCTAATCGTTGGCAGTGCTGTGTCGCTGCTTAAGGCTGCAGACTTCATGTCGATCAAGCTCGCCGTCGCCAAAAATGAATCGGCCTCTAACCTGTAAACGTTCCAAATAGTATGCGCATCATTGCGTCGGTAGAAGCGCGGGATAATATCACCAGTGCTCAATTCGAAAAGGCCATGGAAGCTAATTTTCATACTGCTTTAGACGCTCGCTGCGCTCTAAATAAGGGTGTTCTCTACGCCGCCTTCATTCATCCCCATTAAGCCTCCTTACCAAGGAGTAAACCGAAAGTGCCATATACCAAACAGCGACTTTGGCCGCCACATTCGGCAAGGAATACACCAGCGGTTTCTTAACCTTTCGCGGCGGTGGAAAACTCTTATAGAA
>CAWVUN010000403.1:0-2428 GCA_963932495.1 uncultured bacterium | reverse complement strand
TCCCAACTGACCCATCTTTTTTCTTTAAGCCAAGAGTCTTCTTTAGCCCAAATTAAACCGGTCTTAGTATCGGTAATAGTTTCATCTTGGTTGTCTACGTATCTTTCGCTATCGGACATAAAGTTTATGCAAGTAAAGGTTTATAGCTCGTTTTTTTCTAAACGTACTTGTAAGTTTTTAAAATCGAACTCTGGACTGGGAACTAAATCGCACTTCTTTGCAACAGAGTCAAAAGATCGAACCAGCAGTAAGTTAGATAAGCATAAAAATGGACTCCTACGCACTATCCTTTTAACCGTAACCCTAGAAATTTTTACAGGATCGTCCGATTGTAGCAAATTCTTATTATTAAACAAAATCGCAGCCGTCTCCACAGCCATCAAAAGAGGTAGTAAACAAAATAATCGAATATCAAACCGTGCCCAAGGAAGAACCAAAGTAAACTTCAGAGCGTCTCTTAAATGCCCCATTGTTTTACTTAAAAGTCTGCGCATTACTTCTATTTTTTTTTCAACAAATTTCGGAGATGTAAATTCTTCTACCGTTAACCCACTTTCAACGATATAACTCTTCGGTATGTAAGACCACCCTCTCTTTTGGTCTGTTAAAAAATCTTTAGCAATATTGGTGATCTGCAACCCAAGCCCAAAAGAAACAGCCGTTTCTCTCATTATTTTAGCTGATTTTTCAGATATGTTTGGGCATTCCACTAAGAACAAAGCACACAGCATTTCCCCAACACAACCTGCTACATAATAGCAATATTCTTCCAGCTGATTGGCATCTTGGAGCAAAGCTCCGTCAGCGTTACAAAACATTTTTTGAAAAAGCGCCATCCCTTGAGCCATCTTCGACACAGAAGGAATTAAGCAATCTTGGAAACGCTTAGGAAGTGTATCAAAGACATTAAATACACGCGTGACGTTCGCCAACAAATCTATATCGTTGGCTGTTCCATCCACAATTACGCATTTTTTGACCCATACTTCCAAGTACTCTGTTCGATATTGAGAATCCAACATCAACTTCGAAAATTCCAATAGTAGTTCTATTTTCTTTTCAACTTCTAATTGAGGAGCATCTTCAACGGTATCTACAATTCGGCAGAATAAATAAGCAGATAAAACACTTCTATGGAGTTCACCTCTCAAAAAGCGAATATTAAGCGCAAAAGTCCGACTGACTTTGGGAAGGGTTTCTTGACAATAATTCCAATCGTTCATAAAAAAAACAGCTAACTATATTAAAAAAGACTTCTAAAAATTAGCCTTTTTGAATATTTGCAACTTCCAACCAACGAACTAGGTTGGATAGGTTCTTAATACATATTTTTAATTAAAAATTCTGGAATGGTAATACAGAGAAGGGAAAAACTATGACTTCAAGTATCTCTCAAAAAACAACCTTAGCAAACAAGTCCGTTTCAGAGAGGTGCCTTCTTTTTTGGGCCAGAACTTATGCCATTTGCTCCGCCTTCAAACAATCCATTTTTTTAGCTATCGTCAGAATATCCTCATGAATTTCATTAATCAGATATTCAGGCGTACTCGTTCCAGCTGTAATTCCAACGTGGTTGCGATTATTAAACCAACTCTCTTGTAACTGGCTCGAAGATTCAATGTGATAAACATCCACATTCCTTTCCTCACATACTTGAACTAATTTTTTTGTATTAGAAGAATTGTAACCGCCAATAACGATCATTAAATCCACCCTGTCTGCTAATTCCCGCACCGCTATTTGTCTATCGCGAGTGGGTTGACAAATCGTATTCACAAAATTAACTTCTTCTACACAGTCCATTTCTTGAATCGCTTTAGTAAGCGATTCGATTTTCTCAACCTGCTGAGTTGTTTGACTTACAATTCCAAATTTCGTTTTACCCGTCTCCCGGATTTTTTCTAGGTCTTCCTCAGAATTGATGACAACGTAACCTTCTAAATCTCCTACAATACCTTTTACTTCAACATGATTTTCTTGCCCGATAACAATCGGGAAATAACCTTTTGCAACCATGTCTTTGACAGCTTTATGAACTCTCATCACCAAAGGGCAACTTGCGTCATAGACAAAGAAACCCGCTTCATTCAATTTTTGTTTGGTTTTTTCAGCCGCTCCATGGGCTGTAATCATTACTTTTTTGGTTTTGATTTTATCAATTTCTTCTATTCCGTTTACAAGATCAACGCCATTTTGCTTTAAAGACTCGTTTACTTGTGGATTATGTACTAGTTGTCCAACAATTGTTAAATCGCCAGCAAATTCCGGAGCCAATGCCAAATTTATCGCATCTTTTACGCCAAAACAAGTTCCTAAGGCACTTGCGAGAGAAACTTTCATTAAAAAAAATCCTTTATTTTGAAATTGGGTATTTCCCGAATTCATTAAAATCAATTCCTCATCATACCAGATAAAAAAAAATATTATT